>JAAYFB010000027.1 GCA_012728465.1 Proteiniphilum sp.
GGATTTTTATTCTGATGATGAGATGATTATAACCATATCTCACTTGGGTTATATTAAAAGAACGCCATTAACAGAGTTCAGAACTCAAAATAGAGGAGGAGTAGGGGCTAGAGGTTCGCAAACAAGAGATGAAGACTTCGTAGAGTACATATACCCAGCTACTAATCATAATTATATGCTGTTTTTTACTCAAAAGGGTAAATGTTATTGGTTAAGAGTTTTTGAGATTCCTGAAGGTACAAAGATATCTAGAGGTAGAGCTATTCAAAATCTACTTAATATTGACGCTGATGATAGCATTACAGCATTTATCAGAGTTAATACTCTTAGCGACCAGGAATATATCAACTCAAACTATCTTGTATTTGCAACCGAGCAAGGTGTAATAAAGAAAACATTGCTAGAGGCATACTCAAGGCCACGTCAAAATGGAGTTATCGCAATTAGCTTAAGAGATGATGATAAGGTTATTGCTGTGAGAATGACAAATGGAAAAAAAGATATAATCATGGCCAACAGAAACGGTCGAGCAATCAGATTTAACGAAGAAGATGTTAGGCCAATGGGTCGTACCGCATCAGGCGTTAGAGGTATGCGTATCGATGAAGATGGTGAGGATTATGTGATTGGAATGATCTCTATGGACTCAGATTCTAACAACACAATTTTAGTGGTTTCTGAACAAGGATATGGCAAGCGAACTCTATTGAATGATGAAGATGGAGAGCCCGTTTATAGAATTACGCGAAGAGGAGGTAAGGGTGTTAAGACATTGAATGTTACTGATAAAACAGGAAAACTAGTGTCAATTAAAAGTGTTACCGAAAATAATGACCTGATGATTATAAATAAATCTGGTATTACTATACGTTTAGGAATTTCAGATCTTCGAACTTCTGGTCGTGCAACTCAAGGGGTGCGACTAATTAATCTAGACAAACGAAATGATGAAATTGCTTCAGTATGTAAGGTAAGTTCTCTTGATGAAGAGGATGAAGATAAAAATCCATTGTTGTCTGAAAATGGGGAAAACATCAACAATGAAGAATAAATAAACAAACAATAGCATATAATATTTAAACTATTTATACCTTTACAGTCTATTAGATAGAGAGTGTAATATTTTATTAATAAGGATAATTAAAAAAACTAACAATGAAAGTGATGAAAAAATTATTATGTCTAACAATGGTAACGATTTTTGCCACTACATCAGTTTTTGCGCAGAAGTCAGTTGTTCGAGATGCCAAAAGAGCACTAGGTAGTGATCTTAATGAGGCTCGAACCTTAATTAAGCAAGCGATACAAAACCCTGAAACTGCTAATGAAGCTGAGACTTGGAAAATTTATGGAGATATTGGTGATAAAGTGTTTGATAATGAAAGAACGAACGAGATGCTTGGCAAACCAGTAAATCAACAAGCAATGTATGATGGTTTGTTAGAATCATACGTGCCTTACATAAAAGCTGATTCCATTGGTGAAATACCTGATGCTAAAGGTAGAGTTAAAAATAAATTTAGAAAAGATATTCAAAGTAAATTTAGAGCAAATCATCAATTCTATATCAATGGTGGAATTTTCTATAATGACAAACAAAACTATGCTAAAGCTACAGAGTTTTTTGAGGCATTCTGGGATATTCCAACACTTCCAATGTTTAAAGATGTAAAAGATGCTTTTGTATTAGATAGCACATATCAAACTATCAAATACTATGCGATTATTACATCTATACAGGGGCAAAATCACGATAAAGCTATTTCATTGTTGAAAAGAGCTGCCAATGAGCCCTTCATTGAGAATAGTGCTTTCAAAGAGAGTGATATTTATGAGCTTATGGCTAGTGAATATATGCAAATGGGAGATACCGTTTCATATGTAAATACATTAAATGAAGGTGCAAATAAGTTCCCAAATAGTTCGTATTTTATTCCAAACCTAGTAAATGTTTATATTAGAAATGGAGAAAACGAAAAAGCAATGGAATATCTTGAAACAGCTATTAAAAATGATCCATCAAATGCATGTGATTTGAATAGTGTGAAAGGTGCGTTGATGGCTGAAAAAGGCGATTACAAAGGTGCAGAAGATGAATATAAGAAAGCTTTAACACAAGATGCTAATTGCGAGAGAGCATTAGAGGCATTAGCTGTTAATTACATTCTACAAGCTCAAGAGCTTAAGGAATTAACAGCAACTCTTTCTTTGTCAGAGCGAAAGGAGCAGTTGGAAAATGACAAGAAAACTGTCGAATTATATGAACTTTCGCTTCCTCATTTAGAAAAATATGTCAATTTGCTTACAGAAAGAAAAGCTGATGCAAGTGCAATTGACGGAGCACTTATGAAACTTAGAAATGTTTATTATAATCTAAGCATGATGGGTATAGATAAGTCTGCTGAACTAAAGAAGATTGAAGAACAATTAGGGCTGTAGATTTTTAAGAATATAATTTAATTTATGAAAGGTGACTCGCTTAGGATGGGTCACCTTTTTCTTCATTTATAAAACCGATTAAACATAATGGTGATTATGCTGAAAAAGATAACAATCTGTTTGATGCAAAATTTCATTCTTTTTTATTACTTTTGTGCTACAAATATAATCTGCAATAAATACAATTAGCTTTTAAAAATAATTTATCTACACATAAAGAAATTTCATTTATTATGAATAAAAGTCAGCGATACATTCAGCGTGGTGTTTCAGCTTCAAAGGAAGATGTGCATAACGCTATCAAAAATATTGATAAAGGTTTATTCCCAAATGCTTTTTGCAAAATTATTCCTGATATCCTAGGTGGAGATCCAGAATATTGCAATATAATGCATGCAGATGGTGCAGGAACTAAATCATCCTTAGCCTATGTATATTGGAAAGAAACTGGAGATATTTCTGTATGGAAAGGAATTGCTCAAGATGCATTGATAATGAATATAGATGATCTATTATGTGTTGGAGCTACTGATAATATTCTTCTTTCTTCTACCATTGGTAGAAATAAAAACCTAATTCCTGGTGAAGTTCTTTCAGCAATTATTAATGGCACTAATGAGCTTTGCGAAGAGCTAAGTAAACTAGGTGTTGGAGTTTACCCAACTGGTGGTGAAACGGCAGATGTTGGCGATCTTGTTCGTACGGTTATTGTAGATAGTACAGTAACTTGTAGAATGAAACGAGAGGATGTTATTGATAATGCTAATATTAAGACTGGCGATGTTATAGTAGGTATTTCGTCATCGGGCCAAGCTACATATGAGAGTGAATATAATGGAGGTATGGGAAGTAATGGACTAACTTCGGCTCGTCATGATGTTTTTGCCAATTATTTAGCAAAAAAATATCCAGAAAGTTATGATGGAACTATTCCTACAGACTTGATATATTCAGGTGGCATGAATTTAACAGATAAAATAGAAAATCTAGATATAGATGCTGGAAGACTGGTTTTATCCCCTACCCGAACATATGCACCCATAGTGTCAGCCATATTGAAAGATATGAGAGGAGTTATTAGTGGTATGGTTCACTGTTCAGGAGGAGCTCAGACAAAAATATTACACTTCTTGGGTGATAATCTAAGAGTAATAAAAGATAATATGTTCCCCATTCCTACTTTATTTGAAATTATTCAAAGAGAATCAGATACTGATTGGAAAGAGATGTATAAAGTGTTTAACATGGGGCATCGTATGGAGATCTATCTTCCAGAAGAGCATGCCCAAGCTGTCATTGATATATCAAAATCATTTAATGTTGACGCTCAAATTGTAGGTCGTGTAGAGAAATCTCATACTAAAGAATTAAGAATTGAAAGTGAGTTTGGTATATTTGAATATAACTAAATATCAGCTTCACGTAATATAAAAAATATGTCAGACAACTCATTGCTAAGTAAGCTCAATCACCTAGTTACAAAGTTTGAAGAAATCGGTAAAATGATTACGGATCCAGATGTAATTAGTGATATGAATCGCTTTGTAAAGCTAAATAAAGAATATAGTGAATTGCAACGCATTGTGGATGCAAGAAATGAATATAAGTCAGCATTAGATGCTGTGAGCGAGGCAAAGTATATTCTTGAGAATGAAAATGATAGTGACTTAAGGCAACTTGCTAATGAGGATTTATCAATAAATTCTGAGAAAATTCCAGAATTAGAGGAAAAGATTAAGATACTGCTAATTCCAGCCGATCCGGAAGACTCCAAAAATGTTATAATGGAAATTAGAGGTGGAACTGGAGGTGACGAAGCTTCTATTTTTGCTGGAGATCTGTATAAAATGTACATAAAGTATTGTGAAGACAAAGGCTGGAAAACCGAAATAACAAGTTATACTGAAGGCACTGCTGGTGGCTTTAAAGAGGTAATCTTTAAAGTGTCAGGAAATAACGTATATGGCACATTGAAGTATGAGTCTGGAGTGCATCGCGTACAGCGAGTTCCACAAACAGAAACTCAAGGACGTGTTCACACTTCTGCTGCTACTATTGCCGTGCTACCAGAGGCTGAGGAGTTTGATATTGAAATAAACCCAGCTGATATTGAGATCCAAACTGCTAGATCAAGTGGTGCTGGAGGGCAACATGTTAATAAGGTTGAGACTAAAGTTCAATTAACACATAAACCCTCGGGAATCGTCATTGTTTGTCAAGCAGGTCGTTCGCAAGTTCAAAACAGAGAGACAGCAATGCAAATGTTGCGTACTAGGTTATATGATCTAGAGTTAACGAAACGCGTGGGAGATATTGCTTCAAGACGTAAGACCTTAGTGTCAACTGGTGATAGGTCTGCTAAAATACGAACATATAATTATCCCCAAGGTCGTATTACAGATCATAGAATTAACTATACGTCTTATAACCTTTCAGCATTTATGGATGGTGAAATACAAGATGTTATTGATCAGCTTATAATAACTGAGAATGCAGAAAAAATGAAGGAAGCAGAGATTTAATTAAATATAATATGACAAAGAAAGAAATATTTGAACAGATTCAGAAGAAAAAATCTTTTCTCTGTGTTGGCTTAGATACTGATATTGATAAAATTCCAGCGTATTTGCTGGAAAAAGATGATCCTATTTATTCATTTAATAAAGAGATTATTGATAGAACCGCCCATTACTGTGTGGCTTACAAACCAAACTTAGCATTTTATGAAAGTCAAGGGATAAAAGGTTGGCTCTCCTTTGAAAAAACAGTTGCATATATTAACCAGAGATACCCAGAGATATTTGTCATAGCTGATGCTAAACGTGGAGATATTGGAAATACTAGTGAAATGTATGCCCAAACATTCTTTGAGGAAGCAAAAGTGGATGCCGTTACTGTTGCCCCCTATATGGGCGAAGATAGTGTTGGTCCATTCCTAAATTATAAAAATAAGTGGGTTATTCTACTTGCTCTTACAAGCAATAAAGGCTCTAGTGACTTTCAATTTATTAAAGATGAGAATGGTGAGCGTCTCTTCGAAAAGGTGCTTAAAACTTCTCAAACATGGGCTAATGACGAGCAGATGATGTATGTTGTTGGTGCTACACAAGGAAGATTGTTTGAAGATGTAAGAAAGATCGCACCAAATCATTTCCTGTTAGTGCCAGGTGTTGGTGCGCAGGGTGGTTCTTTGGAGGAAGTTTGTAAATATGGAATGAACAAAGAGTGTGGTTTATTGGTAAACTCTTCTCGTGCCATAATTTATGCTAGCTCCAGTGAAGATTTTGGCCAAGCTGCTGAAGCTGAGGCATCGAAATTACAAAAAGAAATGAAGATAATGCTTGACACATATTTGTGACTTAAAGTTTTTATCACAAAAGTCAAAACTTAATAATGCTACATTCTTCTTTGTTGATGGCGGACACTAAACCTTATATGGTATATTGCTCGTCATTTTTTTATACTTTTCTGCATTCAATCCATATCTTTTGTCCAGAATTTAGTGTTGTAGCAAAAATGTAAGTTTCTCCACCATCTTTTAGCTTTGTTGATTTTCTTATTTCTGATACACTTAAAGGATAATTGCGAACCGAAATATTTGCTTTTTTACTGTTTGTATTTGAGAGTTCCTTTATGTTTTTTTTGCTAGGATTAAAATACTTCTTTACTTCAAAGCACCTACCAGGAAAATTTTCTATTAGTGTATCAGAAGTGTATAGATGACTATTAGGATTAAGTTTGAGTATATTGAAGTGTTCTGCAATGCTTTTAAAAGCTCCAGCCTTGAGTATCGAAGCATTAGGTTCGTAAAGATATTTGCATATTATATTTGTGTATTGAATAATAGATTCTTGCTCCTGAGTATGGCTAAATCTGAAAATATCCATACCGCCATCCCCTTTGATATTAATAGTGTGATATATTAATGGATCCTTTGATTTTGAAATTATTAATATCAACTCCTTACATTCATTATCTACCGAAACAACATGGATTTCACTTATATTATTTACTTCTCTTAATGCTATAGATATGTCTAGCATTGGTGAGAATTTAATTATAGTCTTTGATGCCTTCTGGATTAAGTCTTCCTGTATTTCTATAATGTTGGGCGAACAATCTGCAATTCTAAATACTTTTTTGCCTTTAGTATCTCTTCTTGATGGGTCAATGTAAATAACATCAACGGTTGATTGCATACTGCGTAAATACTCTTCGCCAGATTTATTAATTATTAAATAGTTGTTTAGATTAAGGGCTTTAAAATTGTAATTAGCTATTTTGCATAACATTTCGTTTTGCTCAACATAAGTCGCCTGTTTTGCACTTGAAGCAAGAAAATAAAAGTCAACTCCAAGTCCACCAGTTAAATCCAGCAATGAGTTACTATCTTCAATAAAGTGTGTTTTGTATTTTGCAGTAGTTTCGGATGATGATTGTTCCATTGATAAATGGGGAGGATATATGATGTCATCATTATTATACCATGACTCTATTTTTTTCTTTGATACATTACGACCAGATATTTGATTAATAATAAAGTCTATATATTCTTTGCTGTAGTCGCTTTTGTTTAGTTGGAGTGCTAGTTTAAATATGTCAACGCTCTCATTGTTACGAATAAATTCTTTGTCTGCTTCTGAAATAATCATTTTATGGAGATAAAGATTGGTATATATACAAAAACAACCTGCATAAATGAATAGCAGGTTGTTTTATCAACTAAAAAATATAACTTTATGGATATATTTTATCCTTATGTTTTATATATTAAGCTTCTGCTGGTGCTGGTGCATTTGGAAGCACAGATACAAATGAACGATTGTTGTGACGTTTGCGGAAAACCACAGTACCGTCAATTAATGCGAACAAAGTATGATCTTTACCAATACCAACATTTTCACCTGGGTGATGAGCCGTTCCGCGTTGGCGTACAATTATATTACCAGCTCTTACCACTTCACCACCGAAAATTTTTACGCCTAATCGCTTACTATGCGACTCGCGACCGTTCTTAGAACTACCTACACCTTTCTTATGTGCCATTTTCTTTTAAGTTTTAAATGATTAAGCTATAATTTCTTTAACTACAATTTGAGAGAATTGTTGACGATGACCATTCATTTTTTGGTATCCTTTTCTTCTTTTCTTTTTGAAAACAAGAACTTTTTCACCTTTCACATGCGCCAATACTTCTGCTACTACTTTTGCACCTTCTACAACTGGGGTTCCAACTGTAATGTTGCCTTCTTTGTCGATAAGCATAACCTTATCAAACTCCACAGTAGAACCTTCTTCTTCTTTTAATCTGTGGACAAATAACTTTTGGTCTTGCTTTACTTTAAACTGCTGACCTTGAATATCTACTATTACGTACATATATATAAATAACTATTAAGTTATTACCTGAGGCGAATAGCTAATCTGCTATTACTTTTCTAGCCCTTTGGCAAATGAAGGTGCAAAAATACAATTTTTATACATAATAACCAAATAATTAGAAGACTAAAAATATCTAGGATAATTTTATTGAGCTCATGGTTTTACACATTCAAATGTAAAAGAGACAATTGCGGTAATTCCCCTTACAATTGTCTCTTTCTAAAGTATCAATAATAAATTAAAAACACAATACTATTGTGCTTTGTGGAGAATATCGGACTCGAACCGATCACCTTTAGACTGCCAGTCTAACGCTCTAGCCAGATGAGCTAATCCCCCATTATTTAAAAATGCTTTGCAAAGATATAGTTTTTATTTAAATTTGCAAAGACAATCAACGAACCAATTTAAAAAACAAAAAATATAGAATGATTATTTGCAATACAACTTTTAGCGTGCCGAAGCATCTTCAAATAGAATTCATAAAGTATATGCGAGAAGAGTATGTGCCTCAATCGGTTGATAATAGTATTATTACCGAGCCAAGGCTCGCAAGAGTTTATTCTGAAAATGAAGAAGGTGGGTATTCTTATGCATTAGAATTTAAAGTTGAAAGTTTGGACTTGCTAGAAGAGTGGAACGTAACCGTAGGCAAAAACTTATATATAAAGTTGATGAAGCATTTCAAACAAAATATACCAGGATTTACAACAGTGCTACAACCAATAAACTTATGATAGACAAAAAGATAGTGAAGGAAAAAATAATAATGGGTATCGATCCTGGCACTCATGTAATGGGATATGGTGTAATTAGGATTACTAATAATAAACCTTCGCTTGAAAATATGGGAATTATTGAACTCAATAAATATGAAGATCATTATATTCGACTTGCCAAGATATATACCAGAGTTATAGGTTTAATTGAAGAGTACTTGCCCGATGAGTTGGCTATTGAGGCTCCATTTTATGGAAAAAATGTTCAAAGTATGCTAAAGCTTGGCAGAGCTCAAGGAGTAGCAATGGCAGCAGCAATATCAAGAGATGTGCCAATATTTGAATATGCACCGCTTAAAATCAAAATGTCAATAACAGGAAATGGACGAGCTGCGAAGGAGCAAGTAGCATTTATGCTTCAAAAGATATTAAAGATACCTGATGCAAATATGCTTCCACAATTAGATGCAACAGATGGAGTTGCAGCTGCACTTTGTCACTTCTATCAATCTCAAGGGGTGCAAACTGGTGGAACTAAATTTAAAGACTGGGGAGATTTTGTAAAACACAATCAAGATAAAGTAAGGAAATAAACTGTTATTTCCTTACCTAGGTGTGTATGTATTATTCTTAGTGAAAAATTAATGCCTTTCTGAGAATACCAACACAAAGCAAAGCGTTATAGAAGTAAATATCAATTTGTGGGCTCTATATGGTATTTATACTCTCGACATATTTTAAAAGCTATAAAACACAAATGTGTTTATTATTTTCTTAGTCAAAAAGCCTTCATGTAGAAGTGTAATTACAAATAAAATGAACTTTTTCGCCTCAAACACAATTGTATTTGGTCACACTTTTTTTA
>JAAYFB010000181.1 GCA_012728465.1 Proteiniphilum sp.
CGGGCTTTTCTTTAGGTTCAGTTTTTAATGTATTGTCTTTATCTAAGTTGATAGAACCGACTACATTTATTTTAGGTCTTAAGTCAACTTGTGTTTCTGACTTAAATATTGATTCCTTCAAGCTTGCCTTTTGCGCATCCTCTTTTTCGTACCCTTCGATAGTAACAGTTTCGTTTCTGTTATCTTTTCTATGCATTTTATCGAGATACTCAATAGCTTCTTTCTTAACTTTTTTGTCTTTGCTAAATTCAGCTACTAATAATTGATACTGTCCATCATCAATTTTTGTGTTGGGGTTATTTTCAACAGTAATACCTTTCTTCTGTAAAAATTCAACAAGATTGCCGATTCCTACATTCAAATTCTTTGCTACTTTACTTAATCTCTGAGTCATATTGTTGACTTTAGTCCTTTCTTTTAATATTATTATTAATAATGAACAGTATTATAATGGCTAACTCCTAGTTGATTTCTATCTCATCATCATCAGAGTTTGTATCTTCATCATATATATCTTCGTCGTTGATATCGTCAGATTGTGCATCGTCATCATCTGATAACTCTTCATCGCTGTCAATATCTTCAAACTCTGCACGAAGAATATTTAAAACATTATCTACAGTTACTTCTTCTAGATCTGCCTCTTTAATGATTTTATCTCTCGATAATGCTAATACATTTTTCGCAGTAGAGCATCCTATTTTCTTAAGCTGATCAATTATCCATCCATCGATTTCGTCACGGAATTCATCAAGATAGATATCCTCTTCGTCAAAGTTGTCTATTTCTCTAAATACCTCAATGTTATATCCTGTTAGCATAGAAGCTAATTTAATATTTGCTCCGCCTTTACCGATAGCAAGAGAAACCTCCTCAGGATAAAGAAATACCTCAGCACGATGTTCTTCTTCTCTGATTGCTATTGAATTGATTTTTGCTGGACTTAATGCACGTTGGATATACAAGCTTGTGTTGTTTGTATAGTTTATAACATCTATGTTTTCGTTTCGAAGTTCACGAACGATACCATGTATTCTAAATCCTTTCATCCCCACAGACGCTCCTACGGGGTCAATTCTATCATCATATGATTCAACCGCTACTTTAGCTCTCTCTCCTGGAATACGAGCAATACCCCTAATAGTTATGAGTCCATCGTTTATTTCTGGAATTTCCATTTCAAACAACCTTTCCAAAAATACGGGTGATGTACGTGATAAAATAATTTTAGGATTGTTGTTCGTATTTTCAACTCTTGCTACAATAGCACGAACATGTTCTCCTTTGCGAAAAAAATCGTTAGGTATTTGTTCGGTTTTAGGGAGTATAAGTTCATTATGTTCATCGTCAAGGAGCAACATCTCCTTTTTCCAAATTTGATAAACCTCACCAGTTACGATTTCACCAACTTTTTCTTTGTATTTATTGTAAAGATTGTCTTTCTCAAGTTCAAGAATCTTTGAAGCTAAAGTTTGACGCAGGTTTAGTATAGTTCTTCTTCCAAAATCAACTAGATGAAGTTCGTCTGTAACTTCTTCGCCAATTTCAAAACTAGCGTCTATTTTTTGAGCCTCACTCAGACTTATTTCCATGTTTGGGTTTTCGAGCTCATTGTCGTCCACAACTGTTCTATTGCGCCATATTTCAAGGTCGCCTTTATCGGGATTAATGATGATGTCGAAATTCTCATCTGTTCCTAGCGTTTTAGCTATTACGTTTCTGAAAGACTCTTCTAGCACACTAATCATGGTGGCTTGGTCGATATTTTTCAGTTCGTTGAACTCAGAAAATGTATCTATCAGGCTGATTGATTCTTTTTTCTTGCCCATCTTTATTTAAAATCTGATTTTATATTTTGTATATTTTATTTCGTCGTATCCGAATGTGACTTCCTCTATTACCTCCGTTTTTCTTTTCGCACCTTCGGGTCGTTCCATTTTAGAGACCTCTATTTTAAAGTTGTCATTGTTTGACTCTTTTAAAACTCCATATTGTTTTAGCCCCTCTTTTGATAGAACTTCAACTTCTTTGCCTATATATTTTTTATATTGACGTTTAGTTTTCAGTGGAGACGTTAAGCCAGCTGATGTTACTGTTAGTTCAAAATCCTCAATCTCACGATCGAGTTTTGAGTCAATATAGCGACTTAATGCTATACATCTGTCCAAGTCAACTCCCTCGTCATTATCAATCTCGACGGTTATAATGTTGTTAGGTGTTATTGCAACATCTACTAAATACTCAGGAGATTCTTTTAAAAACTCCTCCGCATATGCTATTATATCCTTTATTTCAATCATTGGTCGATAAAATGAAAAAGAGTAGTGAAAGTAATAAAAAAGGAGCATCCGTCGTGCTCCTCTCATCGTTTATCTGTGCAAAGATACTATATTCTAATTGATTGGCAAAATTTTTTTATTATTTTATTGTGTCAGTTAGTTTTTCTTTGTATAACTCCAATCCATGTTCAAAAAGCTTGATAGCATCTTCAATTGTACCATAAAATTCTCCCCCGGATGCATTTAGGTGCCCGCCGCCATTAAATAGCTCTTTCGCAAATTGATTTGCAGGAAATTTGCCTTGCGATCTGAATGATATCTTCACTAGTTCTTTATCTTCTCTTATGAAAACCGAAAAAATAATATCTTTAATCCCTAAAGGGTAATTCACAAACCCTTCAGTATCACCTTTGCTGAATACAAATTTTTCTTGATCTTCGAGCGATAGCCACATCAAGGCTGAATTATGCTCTGTATATACTTTCATTCTCTCAGATAATGTGTATCCGAGAAGTCTAAAGCGAGACTCGCTTAAGTTATTAAA
>JAAYFB010000028.1 GCA_012728465.1 Proteiniphilum sp.
TGAATATATTAAAATTTATGGCCGCATTGAAAACGAACGCAAATATAAGTGGTTTAAGCGAGAATATTTATCAGAACCTCCAACATTCAAAAAATATAAAATTATCTTACCTAAGGCTAACGGATCAGGAGCTATCGGGGAGGTCCTAAGCACACCCCTAATCGGGGAACCCCTAATCGGGGAACCCCTAATCGGGTTTACTGAGACATTCATATCTATTGGTGCTTTTAATAACGAAACTGAAGCGGAAAACTGCCTGAAATATGTGAAATCAAAATTTTCACGTACAATGCTTGGTGTATTAAAAGTTACACAAGATAATCCTCGCGACAAATGGATAAAAGTCCCTCTGCAAGACTTCACGCCGCAAAGCGACATTGACTGGACAAAGTCGATTCCCGAAATCGATCGCCAGCTATATGTCAAATATGGGTTTGATGAGAAAGAAATCGCTTTCATTGAAGAAAAAGTCAAGCCGATGGAGTAATAGTATTCAGCAGGAAATAGAAAGAGAGGAAAGGCCTTGCAAAGTGTTATTGTGTGTTGTAAAGTGATGGAGTGAAAATAGTCACTGAGGCAAACATTTCCGTGTTAAAATCTAACATGGTTTTCCAATTCAGGCTGAGCGATTTGGAATAAGGTTTGAAGAATAGGCAATAAATTCACAATCGTGAAGGAAGGATTCTTCTTATAAACATAAGACCGAGGGGAAGTATGAAAAAAGTAATCGTAGCAATCTAGTATTGCTCTGCATGGGATCTTTTTTGTTTGCTGCAGACCACTATGCATATCTTAGAAACTCAGATATTGAAAAACTTATAAAAAAGATTAATGAAAAAGCACTTGCTGGTTGGGTCGTTTCTGAAGGAATCTCCCAAGCTGTAGTAGTAACTGGTATTTGCCCGATAAAGTCGAATACTTCTATTATGTACTCATGTATGATTCAAAATTGATTTAGATGACTAATGCTCCTATGAAACAGCACATTCTTGTTCTTTATGGTTGCAGGCAGTAAAGCCACCCTACAGACCGATTGAAAGAATCAAGAGTGAAAATACTTACAAAGGTTTGGGATCGCCATCTTGCTAATTTAATTAGGGCTTCATGAATCTTGAGCATTGCCTCATCTTGATCTGCCAGATTAGCATCAATGTCTTTGTTAGAAAATGATGACTGAATTTTTTCCCAGGAGTGGGTGATAATAATTAAAAGCTAAATTAATAAGAAGAAGGAGAAAATATTTAAATGAAAATTTTTATAACAGCGATTATCTTAGTTGCCATTATCCAGTCTAACCCAACACTATTAGTTATCATTGGATTTGTTGCTATATCTATATACATTATTCGTCTATTTATAAATAAAGCAAGAACAAGAAAGATTGTTTTGTCATATCAGCATCTTGAAGAATTAATTAATGGTTTTGACCCTTATGAATTTGAAGAATATATAGCCCAAATTTTCAAAATGTCAGGTTATAACACTCAACTCACATCCAAAAGTAATGATGGAGGGTATGATATCATAGTGAGTAGTGGTAAATCAGTCAGTTTAGTTGAAGTAAAAAAGTATTCACTGGGAAATAAGATAGGACGTGAAAAAATTCAAAAGCTTCATTCTGCTGTAATTGATTACGGAGCTAGGACAGGAATCTTCGTAACAACAAGTTCTTTCACTAATGCAGCAATTGAATATGCAAACAGAAATAAAATTGAATTAATTGACGGGAGCACATTGATCAGTAAGATAAGAAGCTTGAATGGGTAGTGTACAGTTTAGTTCGCAATTTGAAATTGAAATTACTGGCATATTAACCTTTTTACAATATCGCTCTAGGATACTGCAAAAAGTTTTCAATAAGGGCCAGTCGTTTTACAGCACCAAAAGGGAAGCCGTCCGAAGTACTGTTATTTTAGACAAATTCCCCATTCAAAACCAAATAATAATTGCTCACATCTCTACTGGCTACTCGGTTGTTGAAATAGGTGATTTGATCAACCAAGCCGTATTGGGCGGAAATAGTCAAAGGCAAAGTCCATTCATTGTTTGTGTTCTTTCGTACTACACGTACAACAATCACTCCCAACTTACACTCGCCCCAAGCATAAGAGTCTATAGAAGTGTAAGAATATGGTGTGTGGAGCTAAAACTACCTATCAAAAAATTTAGGGGTATTCAACTGAGCATTCATAGGTTATGCTTGAAATATAAAACAAGGTCGAAAAATTAAATGGCTAGAGGAAAGAACATTAACCTATACATCAAGGATGGAATCTCAAAATGTACAATCAAGAATTGGATTGGAATGGTTTACACAGTTCCTCGTACACTTATAGATGTCGGCAAACCAATTGACAATTTAAACAGGAGCGGGGTTTATCTTCTCCTTGGCACTACGGAGGATGCAGAAGAGGCTGTGTATATCGGTCAGGCTGATATCAGGAAAAACGAAAAAGGGGTTTTGTATAGAATTCTGGAACCCCATAAAAGCATAGACTATTGGACTGAGAGTATCATTTTTACAACCGTTGACAATTCGCTTGGTGCCACAGAGCTTAACTATTTAGAATTCCGTCTGCATGAAATTGCACTAATTGCTGATCGCTGTAAGGTTACAAATGGTGGATCTCCACATAAAGGAAGCCTTCCGGAAGAGAAAGAAGATGAAATGGAAGATTTTATTGACTTCATTCGGTTGGTGGTTAAGGCACTTGGACGTAAAGTTTTTGAACCTGTAGTTAATAGAGTCCCAGAAAGTTCTATCAAAGATCAAATCTTTCATTCCAAAGGGAACAAAGCCACAGCTTTGGCAAAGCTTACGGACGATGGGATTGTAGTTCTAAAAGGTAGCCGACTAGCAGAGGGCATTACAAAAAGTGCTCCAAAACAAGTGAACCGATTGCGAACTCAATATGAAGATTCTATTGATCGATCATTTACTCTAATGAAAGATATTAGATTCTCCAGCCCTTCTGCTGCTGCCGGTTTTGTAGGAGGTTCTAGCCTTAACGGGAATGATTATTGGGTCACTGACGATGGGATTTCGCTTGGACAATATTTGACTGAGGAACCTGTTACGAAATAAAAAGGGCCGATTTACTGTTCTATCTTTATACTATTTATGTTTCCATTTATTCCCAGGTTTGCTAGTGGGCGGGAGTCTATCACCAGGCTCAATTTTTACCACTTTTGGTTTTGGTAAATCTCCTACAACTGAACTTGTTCTTTCCAAACTTACTTGCAAGTATACAATGTCAATAAAGGGAGGAGGATGTATTAATAAACTTGATAATGATTATTTGGGCCAGGTCACTAATTTTTCTGACGATGACGCTCCTGTTCAAAACCTCGTTCAAATCAAAACAGAAAACGAACAAAGGCTTAAGTCAAATATTTCTCTTCTGCATACATATCTTGAGAAATATGATTTTAAGCAAATTTTAACCTATCTATTTACTCGTGAAATTGAACTTACAAGTAATATCGAAAATGTATTTACTGATGAACCCCTAATAACTAATTATATTGCTGATATTTATCTATCGACAAGAGCAAAAAGTTTGAACGAGAGCCCATCTACAGTTGTAATAAAGGAGGTCGTGAATCTAATTCAAGAGATTTACCTCCACCTTACAATGATAGATACTATCTCATCTCCTTTGATGGAGTTAGCTAAAGAAGTGAAAATTGATAACCTTCTAGTTGAGCGGTCTTTGTATTACGATATCTACACAGATATTTATGCTCAACTATTCAACCCCATTTCTGAAGCATTCTATACAGCAAATGGGTTTCATTTGGAATTGATATTTTATCTGCATAAGGCTCTTCTTTCTTTTATGCAAGAACAAATCTATAAATCACAAAAAGGTGTAAAATGGTCTTTTGATTTCTCCATAGAGGATATAATCTCTTTTTTTAAAGATGATTATGCTAATGAGGTAAGCAACTTGATCGAATACTTAAGTATCTCTACCTCTGATAATAGTGATTTGCTTCCAAGGTTTGATAATCCTATAAAAGAGAAGCCTATCATCAAAAATGATAGTAGATACTTTTGTCCCAATCCAGATAATATCCTTAGGTACAATAAAGAGATAATCGAAAACCTACTTCGTGCGGACAAGGGGTTATGGGATCGCTATTTAAGAGTCAAAGGGAAAACTGTGGAAATCATGGTTGTAAATAGACTAAGTCGGATATTGCCAAGTGCAATAGTAGGCAAGAACCTAAAATATAAAATTCAAGACACTCAATATGAGCTTGACGCACTATTCCACCTTGATTCATACATTCTATTCGTTGAGGTAAAGTCAGGAAATTTGACACAGGCTGCTCGTGAAGGGAATAAAAAACGGCTCAAACGAGACATTCAGGGTATTGTACTTGATGCTCATGATCAGTGTAGTAGGGCTTATAAATATTACTTATCAATGGATTATGTAGATTTTCATAGCAAAAATGAAAAGATTACCGTATCTAAGAAAGAACAGAAGGATGCATACCTGCTATCCATTTCACTGGACAATCTTGATACCATAACAGCGAACATTCAGAAAATCACTGACCAAAATTCACCGTTAAATGTAATAACTATGTCACTATACGATTTGTCGATTGTGACAGACATCTTGAACGACCCTAGTGAGCTTTTTCTTTATTTGGACCGAAGACAAAAAATTATTCGTCAGGGAACTGTAAACGCACATGATGAGATTGATTTGTTCTCAACATTTTTAAGCCAAGGGCTGCGGTTCGACAATTATAAAGAATGCGACTTAATTGATATTACAGATTTTTCAAACTCTCTTGATATCTATTATATAAAAAAACTTGATGAAAAAAAGAAACCCAAATTGTATGCTAACCCATTTATATTGAAACTTGTCGAAGAGCTACTTCAAATTAATAAGCCTGGATGGCTAGAAGTAGTAAAAACGTTGAAGGGATTCTCCAAACAAACACAACAAATGGTCGCTAAAAATGTAATAAGGGTACTGCAAAGGGGCCGAAATAAAGGAGAATCAGATTTTTCCATTCTCCCTAAGGACAGCGAAATAGGTTTGACATTTTATTCCTGTGACGAATTATTGGATAGTAGAAGAAGAAAGATGTATGCCTTTATTCTAAAGAAAAAACAGGAGCGAAGCGTTAGAAAATGGATTTTATTGATTAATATAGCTAGATCTACAAATTTAGTTACTGATTTCCTAATTTGCTAATTATTGTATTTGATCATGTAAAGCTTGTCTGGGACCCACGCAGAAACAGAGTCCGTAGAGTGTCCTTCAACCAAGAGAACGGTTCGCGACCTGTTCTCTTGGTTCATCGAGCACAGAATTATCACCCTGCGACCATCCATGAGCGCCGCTTCAAACTCGTGCAGAAACTGAAAGCGAAGAGCTCCAACATTGAGGTCAATGAACACGGAAACAATTTCAGAAAGAGCACTCACTACAGCTCCAAGAAGGCTATGAATAGGACGAAGGAAACCATCAAACCACCAAACTAAATGGAATAAGAATCAAGGATCTATGTTGTCTGAAAAATAGAATTTATGAAATTTATCAGACTAAATGTCCAATATTATGATTTATGGAAAATTTATGAAAATTACCTCTATAAACAGGTTCTTAGAATGCTCTCGATGTGAAAATTTTTTATTTACGTTTCCACTTGTTGCCAGGTTTCTGAGTAGGGGGAAGTCTGTCACCAGGATCTATTTTGACTTCTCTTGGCTTTGGTATTTTTCCACCTTGAGGTCCTGTTTCAGTATACTTTCCCGGTTTCTGGTTATCTTCTCCGGGCTTATGTAGTTCACTCATATATTCACCTCCGATTATTAGTTATTTTATTATTATAAACTTTATGAATGTATCTCACAACTCTAATTTAGGTGTTCGCTCTGGATGGACTTATCCTTCTTATCGAAGCTTGAATAAGATCCACAGAGTATTATAGAACAGATCCAAAACTATGTCAGGCAGACCAAACATTAAAGGTCAATGCTTGATTATAGGTAGGTGCAACCTAAACAGCAAACGGATTCTTTACGACTAGAAGAAGGAACAAATCAAATATTTCCACAAAATAATTATCTGTAGCACAATAAAGTTTTTCCTTTGTGTGATTATCAAATAGTTTCAATCTACACAGCTTCTTATTTAGTGGAGTGTTTTCTCTTCTAAAAAAACCTTGAGAAAAATGATATTTAGCTCCAATACCTTCAAATAGCGCTCCTAAAGCTTGTTTTGACCATTTAACCCTAAATAGGATTGTATTAAAGTCTACGCTAAGTTATCACGAGGATGCACTAGGGTACGATTCACAAGACCTATAGTGACAATTATTGATTGCATGACTTCATGAGCACCGTTTAAAAGAATTACAATAAATTGCTCTTGGTCTCTATCTGCAAAGTGTTTAATTTCTAAATATGCA
>JAAYFB010000029.1 GCA_012728465.1 Proteiniphilum sp.
GCATTTATTTTTGTGCAAATGCTTTTATTATTTGCAAAATGCTTCCGCAAAATGGAAATTGATGAAAAACCATTCGATTTTAACCATTTTCACTCGCAATTCATAAAACATGTTATCACTTTTGCTCGTTGTCACACGGAAATGTTCAAAAGTGGTTCGATATTTACGCTTTGCCATACGAAAATGGCAAAAAGTGAATGTGGAAAACACGTTGTCATTTGACAACGTCAAATTGCAAATGATATTTAACACGCACATTTATTATTTACGTTAAATTTAGACGTATTTCACATTTCTGTTAAGTTAATTTTTTAACATTGTGGTTTCGCTCGAAATAAACACCGTCAAAATGTGTAATTTACTTTTATAAATAAAGTAGGTGCTTGAGGAATTAAGGATGCAATCATTTCACTAAATAGACAAATCTATTGTCATATGTTGCTATAAAATCATTACTTTTGTCAGTTAAAACCGATATAATGCAACAAGATAAGAGTAAATTGATGAGCTTTGCTATGCAAGGTGGTATTTTTTTAGGCATATTTTGGGTGGTAAAATACTTTTCCGTTGTGGTTTATGGTGCTCATGCAAGCACCATGCTACAGTTTGTTCAACCCATACTATCTGCTTTCACTGCAGTAATATTGTTTCAAAATCTGATAAAGTATAGAGTTTTTGTGCTCAACAATGTCATGAGCTTTTGGCATGGAGTCCAATTCTCGATAATGCTTTTCTTTTTTGCATCACTCTTCGAGTCGGTAGCCGCATTTATACACATTACGTGGATAGACCCTCAGTATGTGAGCACAATGTATGCCAGTATGGTAGATTTGCTAAAGACGTTCAATATCAGTGAAAGTGTTATTACAAGTTTTGAGAACCAACCCATCCCCGATGGGTTGGGATATATTGTGAATCATGTCATTCTTAGCGATATATTGATAGGAATAATGTTATCACTATTATTGGTTCCATTTTCTAAAATGATTAACCCAAAGAATATTACTACAAACCAATCTGAAAAATAATGAATAGTTTAGACATATCTGTTGTAATTCCTCTATTCAACGAAGAAGAATCACTGCCCGAACTTCACGCATGGATAAGGCGAGTGATGAACGAATACAACTTTAGTTACGAAATAATTTTTGTGGATGATGGTAGCACCGATAGCTCGTGGAGCATAATTGAGAGACTACGCAGAGAGCATAACGATGTGAAGGGAATTAAGTTTCAACGAAATTATGGCAAATCGCCAGCCTTGCATTGTGCATTTCAGAAGGTGAAGGGCGAGGTAATCATCACCATGGATGCCGACTTGCAAGATAGCCCTGACGAAATTCCCGAACTCTACAGGATGATAAAAGAGGATGGGTATGACTTGGTGTCGGGCTGGAAAAAGAAGAGGTACGACTCTAAGTTGACTAAAAACTTGCCCTCTAAACTATTCAATGCCACTGCCCGTATGGTGTCGGGAATTAAACTCAACGACTTCAATTGTGGACTCAAGTCCTACAAAGCGTCACTTGCCAAAAGCATCGAGGTGTACAATGATATGCATCGCTATATACCCATATTGGCTAAGGATGCAGGTTTTACTAAGATAGGAGAGAAGGAAGTGCAACATCAAGCTCGCAAATATGGTAAAAGTAAATTTGGTGCAAGCCGTTTTGTGAATGGATATCTCGACTTGCTAACAATATGGTTCTTAAATAAGTTTGGAAAAAAACCTATGCATTTCTTCGGTCTGCTAGGTAGCATAATGTTTTTTATAGGCTTCGTAGCCTCAGCGTGGGTTGGAGGCGTTAAGCTATATGACATGCATCATGGCAACCCTTACGGTCTGGTTACAGATTCGCCATATTTCTTTTTGTCGTTGACGATGATGATAATCGGCACTCTACTTTTCCTGACGGGATTCTTAGGAGAACTTATTTCACGTAATTCGCCCGAAAGAAATACGTATAGAATTGAGAAGGAATTCTAGATGCAAAGCCATGATACAAAAATAACAAATGATAAAACTAGCAAAACAAGATGAATTCAAAACAATACATCACTACACTTCTCGGCATTCTTATAATGCTGTCTTGCAACACAAAAAAGGCAGCTGACGAAGTATATACATACATCACAAATAGTGGTAACGTATTTCATACCTAATATCATATTAAGTATGAGTATTCAATGTCCTTAGAGAAAGAGATATTGGCTGAGCTAGAAAGATTTGAACTATCATTAAATCCATTTCGAGAGAATACTATTATCACTAAGATAAACGAAAACATACCAGTAACTCCAGATTCATTGTTTTTAGATGTGTTCAACAAATCGATAGAAGTCTCTAAAAACACTGATGGTAATTTTGATATTACCGTTTCGCCCCTTATAAATGCTTGGGGATTTGGCTTTAAGAATATGGACAATGTTACGCCCAAAGCTATTGATAGTTTGCTAGAGTTCGTGGGCTACGACAAGATATATTTGAACTCCGAAGGCTTGATAGAAAAGAGCGATCCTCGAGTGCAAATAAATACTTCGGCAATATCTAAGGGTTATTCGTGCGACCTTGTTGCAAAACTACTTGATGGGTTTGGCATCACAAATTATATGGTGGAGATAGGTGGTGAAGTTGTGGCTAAAGGTGTAAACAACAAAGGAGCTTGTTGGCGAATAGGTATCGACAAACCTATAAATGACTCATCGGGTATGATGCACGAGTTGCAAACTGTATTATCACTATGTGATAAAGCATTAGCTACGTCGGGCAATTATAGAAACTATTATGTGAAAGATGGTAAGAAGTATGCACACACTATCGACCCAAAAACTGGTTATCCGTCAGAGCAAGACCTGCTTAGTGTAACCATCATTGCTGATAGTTGCATGACGGCAGATGCTTATGCAACTGCTTTTATGTCGATGGGGGTAGAAAAGTCTAGAGAAGTGGCAAGGAGTATTCCCGGTTTACATTACTATTTTTTCTATGCAATGGATAATGAGGAAATAGGAATTGAATACTCGGAAGGCTTCGAGCAATTTTTTGTAGAGCAACCTCAAAATTAAACCACAAACATATGAATAACAATATCACGATAATAGACTTCACGAGAGAAGAACAAAATAATAGTGTAATATCATATTGGGTTTATGAAACCTATTATGGCACTACTCTTGTTGCTTCTACTGAAAAAGGAGTGTGCTACATTGGCTTTGGCAACA
>JAAYFB010000182.1 GCA_012728465.1 Proteiniphilum sp.
AAAACAAAATCAATCCACTTATCGGAAACTCTGGGGTAGCTGCCGTTCCGGACTCAGCACGTATCTCACAACAAATTGGTATAGGATATGATCCTAACAACTATTTGTTGATGCATGCAATGGGACCAAACGTAGCAGGTGTTATCGGTTCAGCAGTTGCAGCAGGTATCATGTTAGGTTTCTTATCTTAATTAGATACATTTGACTTTTAGAGTCTTTACTACATATTATCGAGGGTCAATGTTTTCACATGTCCCTCGATTTTTTTATGTGTAAATACTGAAGTGGAAATCATCTCTTAAATAGTTTTTATATCAATATTATAGATGGATATTACTTTCCCCTTCTCCAATAATATTTATACCATATTATGAAGCCAGTAATGAGGTTGAATAGTGTAAATAGCCCCACTAATGGAACTACTAGTATGTAGAATATTCCTAATATAGGTTGATATATCCTTCCAGTGTGAATTTCTAAGCATAGGCCCCATATGGACATTGGAGATTTCTTTAAAATATCTTTGTTCATATCAGGAAAGTCTGCTTCATTATTAGTACCAACTGCTCCTTGCATATAGTCGAAAATAACTTTATTGTTGTTTCTGTCGAATCCATATCCACTAATCATGAAATCACCTACAGGAGGACCTTTTTTAATTGGTGCTACGTATGCTTCTTTTTTCATCACATCATATACATACCCTGTTTTGATGTTCCATTCGAATAGTCCTTCAAATGAGCCGATAAGTAATCTGTCTTCACCAATATCTTCAAATACTGTGACTCCCATAACACTAGCAGGAGGTTGTTTTCCGAATCTTTCTATAGTAGCAAAATTATCACTTGAATAATAGAAACCATCATATGTCGAAATGATATGTACATCCTCTTCAGGTAGATATATACCTCTTCTTAAAATGTCATACCATGGATTTGGTGTATCTAGTTCAGTGTAAGGTATTTTATCTACCCTAGATGTAAATATTGCTGCAAGCAAAGGAGGTCGCAGAAACATTCCTGCAGTAGTGTTTATGAATAAGAAGATTAATGTTATCCACCCAATTTTGTTGTGCCATTTTATGTTCCATTTGTATCTTTTACCGTGTTTACGTCGTATTTCTCGGCTATTCTTCTTATTTTTTATTTTCTCTTTGCTAAGGTATAGTATAAAACCAGTTACAGACATGAATATCATGATTATGCCTATGATATCAACAACGTATATCCCAATCTTACCATATATCTCGCCACTATGAAGCAACCAAAGTGTTTTGAATAATCCAATCTTATTGTCATAACCTGCAGGTGGGGGCATATTTACTTCATAGAAGTGTTTAGCATCTTTAGTAACCAACAGATGTGAGCGCAGCATGACATACAAATCGTCACCTTTGGTGTACATATCAACTACATTCTCTTCTTTTATTGGCAGAGTAATTTTATTCCATTTTCGATTTTTATTGTCGTAATTGAAAAATCCGTACAGTGTGCCAGCATATAAGTTGTTTTTGTATTTTAGAATTTTAGATACCTTACGATTGTCAATCCCACTTGGAAAACCTATATTCATGTCTTCAAATTCTGTGAGCGTGCTGTCAGTAAGCCAAATGCCTATGTTGCCATAAACCATTACGCTGTCTTTGCTTACTCCATACATATCCTTTACAGCCGCATTATTCCAGTTTTTGTATCTTACATATTTAGGTAAAGCGTTTCTATTGACTGATATTTTAGCTAATTCACTTCTATGATTTAGTACTATGCCTGAGAGTGCAAATAATATCAATAATAGTGTAAGTATAATGCCAGACCATTTGTGGTATTTGCGAAAGAAATTCATTAACCCCTTTTGTTTCACGTCGTTTATTATGTTTTGAAGATGATAACTGTAATTAATTAGGACAAATATATCCTTTTATTCTTGATTGTAACATATAGTTACCGAAATATTTAATAACGGTATATAAAAAAGGTGACTTAATGGATAATTACCACCAAGTCACCTGTCATATTTGAATAAACTAAGTGTAGAAAATTTACATTAGCTTTTAATTATGTCCATCAATTGACTGAAGGCAGTTTTAAGGCCATCAATATTTTTACCACCAGCGGTAGCAAAATGAGGTTGTCCGCCTCCTCCACCCTGAATATACTTAGCAGCTTCGCGCACCATGTTTCCAGCATTCAGTCCTCTTTCTACTAAATCATCACTAAGCATTACTGTAAGGCTAGGACGTCCATTAAATACCGTAGCTGCAATAAATGCAATTGATTGACCCTTATGTTCTCCCTTAATTTGGAATGCTATATCTTTGGCAATATCAGCAGCAAGTAACAATGAATCAACTTGGAAAACTTTTATATCATTTATAATTTTTGCATTTGAAATAATTTGCTCTTTTACCTGCGCTCTTCTTTCGTTAACGAATTCAATGATATCTTTTTTCATCTCTTCGTTTTCGTTCATTAGTTTATGCAGACCAACCATAATGCTAGGTGCATTAGCAGCTACAGTTTCTTTTACATTCTTGATGATATCTTCCATCTCG
>JAAYFB010000183.1 GCA_012728465.1 Proteiniphilum sp.
GTGTATTTGGATTGCATAGTGGACAAGCATTTGCTGGTGTAGTCGGCCCTTTGGTAGAGGTGCCAGTGTTGATAGCATTAGTGAATGTATCCTTTTGGTTGAAGAAGAAGTACTATAAGAGTGAGCTAAAAACTCAATAACGAACTATCTTAAAAATGAAAACAAAAAATCTATTATCAATAGTCTTGAAAGAGTTTAGTAAGAAATTAAATGAAGTTTTACTGGACAGTAATAGATTTGTTTTTCATATTCAGTAATAAACACAGCCTCTAAATGTACATTAAGCTACTCTTAGAGGCTCTGTTTTTGTCATCTTATTATTGTGCCGAACATCAAATAATATTCGCATCACTTGAACAACATTGGGATGAATTCAGATAAATATATTCTCCAATTTCTCCATACGTGTCCACCTTCCGTTTCTACATATTGATATTTGAAGCTCATATCGTCAAGCATTTTTCTAAACTCAGTGTTTGCTTCAAATAGAAAATCATCTTTACCTATTGCAATCCAGTATAGTTTGTATCCATTCTTTTTTTGTTGCATCAATGTTTCTGGAATATTTTTATAAACATCTGATGTTGCATTAGGGTTAGGCATAATGGCTGCAGAGAATAGTCCCACATAATCAAAAGTATTGGGATGATATCTAGATATATGTAGTGAATGGAATCCGCCCATCGACAATCCAGCTATTGCTCTACCAGACTTATTGGCCTTGGTGCGATAGTTTTTGTCGACAAAACTTATTATATCATCAAATGTGGCCTCATATGTTCCATCCATAGTTTTGGGGAGCATAAACTCTGGTTTGTAGAAACCCAAATCAGACTCTCCAGGAGCAGCAGTTTGAGATATGTTGCCATTTGGCATTACAATAATCATTGGCTCTGCTTTTCCTTCTGCTATTAGGTTGTCAATTATTTGTGTAGCCCTTCCCAATGTTTGCCAAGCATCTTCGTCGCCACCCATTCCATGTAGTAGATACAGAACAGGGTAGGAGCTATTGCTTTCTTCATATCCAGGAGGTGTGTAAATAGTGATACGGCGTGTCATGTCATTTTGTGGCGAGGCATACCATCTTTTGGCAACTGTGCCATGGGGCACATTATTTACTTTATACGTATCTGCTTTTCCTCCACCTACCAACAGAACATTAAGAGTGCTTGCTACATCACGCCTATAATAGACATTATTGGGATCATTCATCTGTAGGCCATCTACATTGAATGAATATGTGTATAGCTCCGAAGGTAGAATATCGGTAGTAAATTCCCAAATTCCATCTTTCTTTTTAGTCATTGTTGCATTTCTTGTTCCTTCTGGCAAAAAGTCTCCTGATACAGCTACAGATGTGGCATTGGGTGCCAAAAGTCTGAATGTAACAGAATTATCTGCATTAATCTCTGGAGATATAATCTCTTTGGGCTTATTAAAGCTTATGTTCTCTTGTGCATGTAGTGATGCAAAGGCTACTAAAAGGGTTAGTAGTGTTTTAGTTATTTTTTTCATTGTGATATTTTTTTATATTGTTTATAATCAGTTGTTATTGTTAATATATTTCACATATGCTATGTGTTCTCCATCAGGAGACCAGCTATGCACATTTAGGGTGCCTTGACCACCATAAAAAACGCGTGTAAGGTTTTTTGTTTTCCCTGTTTCAACATCAAGTTGTCTGATTAATACATCTTTTCCGAATGGATGGTCACCATTTTGATTCTCAATGTAGGATATGTAAACGACTGATTTATTGTTGGGGCTAGGGTGTGGAAACCAATTGTCATAATTGTCAAAAGTCATTTGAGTTTGTTCGCTTCCATTTGGTCTCATTCTATAAATATGCATCCGTCCTGTGCGATGGCTATTAAAGTAAATCCATTCACCATCATAGCTATACTCTGGTCCATCGTCCAACCCATCGGCGTGTGTAAGCCTAGTCTCTTCGCCAGTGATAATGTTTGCTTTATATACATCCCATTCATTATTGCGAAGGGCGCAATATACTATCCATTCATTGTTGGGGCTCATACCATGCCAATAACTTGGATAGTTTTTAGTAATTAGGCGCGGTTCACCTCCATCAATGGGTAAAATGTATATTTGTGAGCTACCTCCTGGTGCTTGAATAGAGGGATTGTTGTTACTTATTATTATCCATTTGCCATCAAATGATATTCCGTGATCATTATTACAATTGTTCGCAAATTTGGTGTCTATTGTTCCAATCTTTTCACCCTTTAATGATATTTTTTCTAATAACCCATTTGAATTTATTATTAGATACTTTCCATCTCGCGACCAATTGGGTGCTTCAAAATGTCTTTTTTCATGCAAGATGATATTCTCCTCACCAGTATTAATGTTTAATATTACTAGTTGACTCTCTATTTGTTTATTGCTTTGAGCTAGTGCAACTGTGCAAATAGTAAATGTGATTAGTAGTAGGTAGGCAGTTTTCATCGTGATATCGGGTTTGCTAGTTTATATGTTTATAGGATATCACAAAGACAACTCTGTGTTGCTTTGTGATATCTGTATATTTATTTAGAAAGTATGAAGTGGATTACCCCACGTATGTCTCTAATAACTTTGTTGCTAGGCTAGGCGTTATAACTATGGATCCTGTATCTGCAGGAATTAATGCAGATTCACCTCTTTCTAAAAAGATAGAGTTGCCCTTATCATCATTCACCGTGCAGTGCCCTTCCATGCATATGTATATTGTGAATGAATCTCGCTTTGATAAATCGCGTGACATTGCAATATCAATACTTAGTAGGTTTGTAGTAAAGTATTCACATGATGCTAACAGCACAGGATTGTTTACTTCGGGTGTGTAGCTTGTTTTATAATTGTTATGCACTTCAAAGTCTATTGCATCTTTAGCTAGCTCCGTATGAAGTTCACGCTTGTTGCCGTCTGCATCTGTTCTATCATAATCGTAGATGCGATATGTTATATTAGATGTTTGCTGAATTTCTGCCACAAAACATCCTGAACCAATAGCATGTACTCTTCCTGCTGGCAAAAAGAATACGTCCCCTGCTTTTACTTCAAATCTTTTTAGGTATTCAGTAAATGTATTGTCATTAACTGTCTCCTCATATTTGTCGGGGCTCAACTTCTTCTCGAATCCAGAGTATAAGAATGCATCGGGTGTAGAATTAACTACATACCACATTTCTGTTTTTCCAAAAGAGTTGTGCCTAGCTTTTCCAAGTTTATCATCTGGGTGCACTTGAATTGAAAGATCGCTTTTGGCATCAATAAACTTTATGAGAAGTGGGAAAGTGTCCCTATATTTGTCGTACACTTTTTCTCCTACCAATTTGCCCTTTGCTTGCGCTAGAATATCATCGAGAGCCGTGCCTTTTAGCTCACCATTTGCAACTTCTGATACATTTCCCTCTACACCCGATATTTCCCAGCTTTCGCCTATGTTGTCTAGTTCTGTTTTTATATTTTTGAATGGAGCAATATCAGTTCCTCCCCATATCATGGGTTTAAGAATGGGCTTAAACTTTAACGGATATAATTTCATATTTTGTTTTGTATAATGATTTATTTTATTCTTTTTAGCACAAATGCTGAGCGAGCAGGCAAATATGTCTTTAGCCAGCCTTTGTTATATTTTTCATATAGTTTATCGTGAATGGTGAAGTGGTGTATGGTTTCATCAATATGTCCGTATCCTCCAAAGGTTATGCTATCTGTATTTAGCACTACTTTGTACTCTCCTTGGGGGGCAAGAATGCCGTAGTCGCTATACGAATTGTTCGGGTGAAAGTTGAACATAAATATGAGGTCTTCACGCATATATGCTAGTACACTATCTTTATCTTTGTCCCACAATTTAGTAATGGAGCTATCTTGAAAATTTGGTACAGTCTTTATTAGCTGTATCATTGCTTTGTCAAAGTCACCTAAGTAGTGATACTTTAGGTTTTTGTCATCAGCCAAGTTCCATTGTCTGCGTGCATGCTTGTGCGACCATCCATTGCCTTCGCGCGGAAAATCTATCCATTCTGGATGTCCAAACTCATTTCCCATAAATGTTAAGTATCCACCATTTATAGTAGTTGCTGTAACTAGCCTAATCATCTTATGTAGTGCAATGCCTCGATCTACCTTTAAGGAGCTGTCTTGTAATTTAGACATAAACCAGTACATATCGGCATCTATTAGTCTAAATATAATTGTTTTGTCTCCTACCAATGCTTGGTCGTGGCTCTCTACATAGGATATTGTTTTTTCGTCAGCTCTTCTGTTGGTGTTTTCCCACCAAATTGTCGATGGAGTCCAGTCTTCATCCTTTTTTTCTTTAATTGTTTTAATCCAGAAGTCGGGTATATTCATTGCCATACGGTAGTCAAATCCATATCCTCCAGCATCAATATTTAAAGCCAATCCTGGCATTCCGCTTACCTCTTCTGCTATCGTTATAGCTTCAGGATTAATATCGTGAACTAGATTATTGGCAAGTGTGAGGTATGTTATTGCATCAGGGTCCTGTCCGCCATTATAATAGCTTTCATAACTTGTAAAACTCTCCTCTAGTCCATGACTATAATATAGCATAGAAGTTACTCCATCAAACCTAAAGCCGTCAAATTTAAACTCTTCCATCCAGTATTTACAATTTGATAGTAGGAAGTGTAGAACTTCATTTTTTCCGTAGTCAAAGCAAAGCGAATCCCAAGCCGGGTGGTTACGCCTAGTAGCATCTTTATGAAAATATTGCTCAAATGTGCCATCAAATCGGGCAATACCCTCGGCTTCATTTTTTACGGCATGCGAGTGCACTATATCCATAATTACAGAAATGCCCATCTGGTGTGCAGCATCAATAAGTTGCTTAAGCTCTTCGGGGGTTCCGAATCGTGATGAAGAGGCAAAAAAACTAGATACATGATATCCAAATGAACCATAATAGGGGTGTTCTTGAATGGCCATCAGTTGTATGGCGTTGTAGCCATTATCTTTTATGCGCGGAAGTATATTTTCTCTAAACTCATTGTACGTACCTACTTTCTCTTCGGATGTGGCCATGCCGATATGGCTTTCGTAAATAAGCAGAGGTGATGTGTCGGGTTTAAAGTTTGTTGTTTTAAACTCATACTCTTTTTCGGGATTCCACACCTGCGCGCTAAATATATGAGTATTGTCATCCTGAACCACTCTTCTGCACCATGCAGGTATTCTTTCTCCACTGCCACCATTCCATTCTACCCATAGTTTATATTTGTCAAGGTGTTTTAGCTTGTTAAGAGGTAGAATTAGCTCCCAGTTGGAGTTTTCTTTTCTCTTAAATCTATATAATTCCTGTTGTTCCCAATTATTGAATTCACCGATTAAGAAAATATTTGTTGCATTGGGAGCCCACTCTCTTAAAATCCATTCGGTAGGTGTTTTATGTAATCCGTAATAGTGATGTCCCGATGCAAAGTCAGAAAGTGTTATGCTACCATCACGAGTAAGCTGCTTTTTTTTATGCAAGAAGTATTCATGTCTTTTTGTAATTACTTCCTCAAAAGGTTTGAGCCAAGGATCTCTTTTCACAATATCTAGTAGCATAATTGAACTGGTTTATATAGTTTTTAAATTACTGAAAATAGTAATACATATTCAGATACGTTGTACTATCTAACGCAAAGATAGCAGAATTTATGAATACTTTCTTTTCTTCTTTCTCAATTTGAATAGCTCAACCAATAAAATAATAAAAAAATCAGTACCTTTGTTACTTGTAAACAACGAAAAACTTTATACATGATGAGACGATTACTGCATACATTATTAGTATTGATGTTTTCTTCAGTCCTTTTATATGCCCAAGATAAGCCTATTACTTGCAGCTTAGGCTTTACATTTCAGATAGGAGCTAATCCTAATTGGGGTGAAAATGAACCAATTATAATTGAGGTTACTCCAGGATCGCCAGCTGATGAAGCAGGATTAAAGCGCAACGATATTATTTTGGAGGTTAATGGTCATGGAACGTATTTAAAACCAGCACATACCATCATGTCGTGGTTCGAGGAAAAAGACTCAGAAATGTTGATTGGCATTAGAAATTTTGAGTTTTCATTTAAGCAACTAGCTATAAATAAAAATTGTCGCCTCCGTAATGCTATTAGTGAGGCACAACTCACTCCTGTGTTTTCTTTTTACAGTTTAGAGGATATACAAGATCGAAAGTTTGTCATACCAATCACTACAAAGTTAGAAGAAAGTGCTGATTTTTATAATTATAGAACATTTGACTTTTCACCTATCGATGAGAGTACGCGCCATATTGATGAGCGAATAAATGCCATTATTCTTAAAAACCTTCAAGAAATAGGGTTGAAGCATGACAAGGAGGACCCCGACTTTTTAATCCAAACATTTTATAGTTATCAAAGTAACCCTATGTATAATGAGGAGTCGGCTAAATTAAATACTGATAAATATAGCTGGAGATTTGACACAAGAAACAATAAAATGGTGCGTATCCCAGTATATGATGCCACAAGGCCTGTTAAGATTAATGATGTAATGTTTGATCTAGAATTTGGATACAGAATTTATGACAGAAAATTTACAGAGCCAGGTGCACCAACAATGGTTTTTGAGAGCGAAGTCAAAGAAAAGATGAGTGCTAACTATGGATTGTTAGAGTACTTGGAACTTAACCTTCCACTTATGTTGATGAAATTCCCTAATAATAAAGACAAATCTATTGGCAAGTATCACGTTAAATTCTCGCGATTTAATTATACAGGAATAAGCTATGATATGAATGATCTAAGAACAGTGGTTGCGGTTGACCCTAACTCGCCAGCAGCTAAGGCGGGTATAATGCCTGGAGATATTGTAGATAGAGTTCGTGGAAATAGTTTTAATCATACAGCAAAATCTCTAACAGATAGTTATAGGCGCTTCATAGCCGAAACCATGAAGTATCGAGATCAAAACACTAAATACACCGATGCTAATGGTTACACCAATGCGATGTATTGGGATATCTCAAACTATTACACTATTGCGAAAGAGATATCTGAAAATAAACAATACAAATCAGGTTTTAGTTATCTTTTTTCGTTTAATCAATACATTGATTGGGAATTATCTCCTACATTAATGTTCGATGTTAATAGGAATGGAAAAAAGATTGCATTTGAAATCCTTCCAACTATTAAGAGGCATACACAGATAATAGTAGAGTAGTTTTTTATAGTTGATGAGTTTATCCGATGCGCTCCATCCATTAATTTGAAAGTTAATTGATGGAGCGCATAGTTTTTTATATATCTATCTACTCATACTTTCTCCCCTTCATCCTTCCCTAATGCATGTAATATAAAAACTATTTTCTCTTTTTAAATCTGCACCATATATATAATGTGTAAATCAGCTTCGTTCATTTTTATTTTGGCATATCTTCTGATATTAAACATCAAAGGTTTTGCTATTGTTAAAAACTTGCCTATCTTTGCACTCGCATTCAGGGATACAAAGAGTGCTTCAGCTGAAACGACAGTTGATAATATATAGCGACAATAGTAATTAGCTATTGTAGATTGTTTTTAGGTTAGGTTGTTGTTTTTGAGGTATTTTTTTTGCTCTCAAATCTTTTTAAAAATAAACCAGTATTTATTTTGCCGAATCAAAAAAGCTTTCTATCTTTGCATCCGCATTCAGAAATAATGAGTGCACATACTTCTGAAGTGACAGGAGTTTAAAAAGCAGTTCAATGCTAGGCTGCGAAAGGTTTTGGTTTTAGGTTGGCTTTGTAATTTCATGATAATAATTAGCTTGAAAATACTTCAAAAAATAATTCAAATTTATTTTGCCAGTTCAAAAATAGTAACTACCTTTGCATCCGCTTTCCGAAAGAGGGAAGTAGTTTGAAGCATTATCGCTTTAAAGTGTTCTTTGTCAGATTTTCATACATAGTTTTATAAATGACAAGCAGTAACAATTATATAAATATATATTGGTACCCGTTCAATAAAAAAACTTTTAAAGATATAAATTCGTGCATCATGAGTAGATGGAGATTTCTAAACTTTTTAGATGTTTGTATGCTCTATATTGTTTTGTAAAGATATTAATGTAGTAGTTGATATAAAAAAAGGGTTGAAACCCGTTCAAGACAAATAAAAATATACAACGAAGAGTTTGATCCTGGCTCAGGATGAACGCTAGCGATAGGCCTAACACATGCAAGTCGAGGGGCAGCATATGACGTAGCAATACAGATGATGGCGACCGGCGGATGGGTGAGTAACACGTATGCAACCTACCTTTAACACGGGCATAACTCGAAGAAATTCGTGCTAATTCCCGATAAAACAGGGGCGCCGCATGGCGATATTTGTTAAAGATTAATCGGTTAAAGATGGGCATGCGTTCCATTAGCTAGTTGGTGAGGTAACTGCTCACCAAGGCAACGATGGATAGGGGGACTGAGAGGTTTATCCCCCACACTGGTACTGAGACACGGACCAGACTCCTACGGGAGGCAGCAGTGAGGAATATTGGTCAATGAGCGAAAGCTTGAACCAGCCAAGTCGCGTGAAGGATGAATGTCCTAAGGATTGTAAACTTCTTTTATACAGGAATAAAGTTAGCCACGTGTGGTTATTTGCATGTACTGTATGAATAAGGATCGGCTAACTCCGTGCCAGCAGCCGCGGTAATACGGAGGATCCAAGCGTTATCCGGATTTATTGGGTTTAAAGGGTGCGCAGGCGGGAGATTAAGTCGGTGGTGAAATTTTGCGGCTCAACCGTAAAAGTGCCATCGAAACTGGTTTTCTTGAGTGTAGATGAAGTAGGCGGAATTTGTGGTGTAGCGGTGAAATGCATAGATATCACGAGGAACTCCGATTGCGAAGGCAGCTTACTAAACTACTACTGACGCTCATGCACGAAGGCGTGGGGATCAAACAGGATTAGATACCCTGGTAGTCCACGCAGTAAACGATGATTACTAGTTGTTTGCGATACACAGTAAGCGACTGCGCGAAAGCATTAAGTAATCCACCTGGGGAGTACGTTCGCAAGAATGAAACTCAAAGGAATTGACGGGGGCCCGCACAAGCGGAGGAACATGTGGTTTAATTCGATGATACGCGAGGAACCTTACCCGGGCTTGAAATGCAGATGACCGGCCGAGAGATTGGCCTTTCCTTCGGGACATCTGTGTAGGTGCTGCATGGTTGTCGTCAGCTCGTGCCGTGAGGTGTCGGCTTAAGTGCCATAACGAGCGCAACCCTCATCATTAGTTGCTAACAGTTTAAGCTGAGGACTCTAATGAGACTGCCATCGTAAGATGTGAGGAAGGTGGGGATGACGTCAAATCAGCACGGCCCTTATGTCCGGGGCGACACACGTGTTACAATGGGTGGTACAAAGGGCAGCTACCAGGCGACTGGATGCTAATCTCTAAAACCA
>JAAYFB010000184.1 GCA_012728465.1 Proteiniphilum sp.
ATATCCGTAGAGTCCATTACCCTTGATGTCGTGTGGATAGCCAACAATAGCACTTTCGGCTACAAACTGATGTTCATTTATGGCATCTTCGATAGGAGCTGTGCCCAGATTGTGTCCTGAAACAATTATTACATCATCTACACGTCCTGTAATTCTATAATATCCCACTTCGTCACGCAATGCTCCATCTCCCGAGAAGTATTTGCCAGGGAAAGTAGAGAAATAGGTATCAATAAATCGCTGATGGTCTCCCCAGATAGTTCGAGCCATTCCTGGCCAAGGAAGCTCGATGCATAAGTTGCCAATCTTTTGATTAACCTCTATTTCGTTCCGTAGCTCATCCATCAATACAGGTTTGATGCCAGGCAAAGGGAGTGAAGCATATGTGGGTTTTGTGGGTGTTACAAATGGTATTGCTGAAATAATAACACCACCAGTCTCGGTTTGCCACCAAGTGTCAACCAAAGGACATCGCTTATTTCCAACATGGTCGTTGTACCAATGCCATGCCTCTTCGTTTATGGGTTCGCCAACCGATCCTATCACCTTTAATGAGTCAAGTTCAAAGTTTTGAATATATTCTATCTTCTCCTTTGCTAGAGAACGAATCGCTGTAGGGGCAGTGTAGAATTGATTAACCTGATGCTTTTGTATCACTTCCCAAAAGCGGCTGTGAGTGGGGTAGGAAGGTATCCCCTCGAACATAACTGTAGTTGCACCATTAAGCAATGGTCCATATATAATGTATGAGTGCCCCGTAATCCAACCCACATCGGCCGTGCACCAATATACATCACCATCCTGATAGTTGAATACATTCTTGAACGTATATGCAGTGTAAACCATATATCCAGCCGTAGTGTGAAGCATTCCCTTGGGTTTTCCTGTGGAGCCCGATGTGTAAAGAATAAAAAGCGGATCTTCAGCATCCATTACTTCGGCTAAGCTAGTTGACTCAGCTTTGTCAATGAGAGGCTGAAGCCACATGTCGCGACCCTCTTGCATATTAATTTCATTATTAGTTCGCTTCACTACTAGTACTTTTTCTATGCTAGGAGTGTTACTCAGTGCTCCATCTGCTATCTTTTTCAAATCTATTATCTTGGTACCTCTATATCCACCATCGGCAGTGATTAGCATTTTGCAAGTGCTATCATTGATGCGTGCTGATAAGGCATTGGCCGAAAAGCCAGCAAACACCACAGAGTGCACTGCTCCAATTCGTGCACATGCAAGAATGCTAAAGGCAAGTTCGGGAATCATTGGTAGATAAATGCAAACTCTATCTCCCTTTTGCACACCTTGTTCCCGTAGCACGTTTGCCATCTTCGACACCTCGGTATATAGTTGCGAATATGAATAACTTCGAGATGGTTCGTCAGGATTATTTGCTTCAAAAATAATGGCGGGCTTGTCGCCCTTATTTGCTAAATGTCTGTCTATGCAGTTTTTGGTAATATTCAGCTTTGCATTTCTAAACCAAGTAAACTCTGCATTCTGCATATCATACTCAAGCACTTTGTCCCACTTCTGATACCACGTAAAGTTATTATCTGCAATTTTGGCCCAAAACTTGCTTGGGTTTTTAATAGATTTACGATACACCTTAAAGTACTGTTCTAAAGATTTGATCGAATAGCTACTCATAATTTTTAAAATGTTATTGTTTTAGTGTTTATAGTAACAAAATGAATGTAATTGACTCTTGCGGGTGTCTATTAAGCAAGTATTGTGCCGTGTTTTGTTTTAATATGATACCTGTTTGTCAATTTATATTACAAACAGTAATTAAGAGTTATTGTTTAGTTGGGACAAAAGAACTTTTGTTCTATTCTATGATATTGCTTGGTTTTTAATTTGAACTTAAAACATGATGATATTTTGCCTTTCATTTAAGATTGCAAAAGAAATAGAAACTATGCAATATCATACGCATTTTGGCCAATTTACTATCGGAATCTCATAGTTTATTGTAGTGTTAAATATTTAACAAAAACGGGCAATGCCAAAACTAGTCACATTTAACATATTTCAGGCTGAAAACTATCTTTGTGGTTCCCGAATTGTCAATTCCAAATGGAATATAGATTTTGTGTTAGACCATTTTTGCAATTCCATTTGGAATTATTAAAATGCTTTAAACGATTTGTCTGATTCCAAATGGAATGTTGATTTTGTGTTAAGACATTTTGGCAATTCAAAATGATTGTGTTAAATCGCGTACCACATTTATATGATTCCA
>JAAYFB010000185.1 GCA_012728465.1 Proteiniphilum sp.
ACATCTTTGCTAATTAGCTTTGTGCTATTTTCCAAAAAGTCTTGCTCCCAAAGGTCGTATCCTTTTTCGAAACGAGTAAGGTAGTAAAGCTTCGTGCCCTCTTTGTTTAGATGAGCATCTGCCATGTTAGATGAGTGGCGTGTAAGTCTTGTGACACGGTGACGACGATTGTCAAGTTCAAATTTCAACTCCTTAGGTGTTTTAACCGAGTCCTCTTTGCTGTCGGAGTCTTTGTTTGTATCCTTTTTCTTTTCTTTGTCTTTCTCCTTATCCTTTTTTTCTTCTTTTTCTTTCTCTTTGTCTAGCTCTTTCTTTAGTTCACGCTCTTCTTTGTTTAGATTGAAGTTGTCATGGCTATCTTGTGTGAGGAACATTAGGTAGGCATCATTTTCGGCTCCCCAACTTCCGTGGCTTCTAAATCCTGCTCTGTCGGAGAAAAATAGTATAGCATCACCATCTAGCACCCATTTGGCTCTCACATCGTTGTATCCACTAAGGGTTAGATTTGTTATCTTTTCACTGCCATCTACTTTTATTAAAGCTACGTCTTTGTTGTTCCAGCCGCCTGTGTCAATGTAGTCTGATAGTATCCACTTGCTGTCGGGCGACCATTGAAACCACTGGTCACCATCGCTATACGAGTAGTTATACTTACCTTCCATCACTGTTCGAGATTTGTTTGACTTTAGGTTTAATACTTTTATTTCGGAGCGATTCTCTAGGTATGCTATTTCTTTTCCATCGGGCGAAAATAGTGGCTGGAATGATGGAGTAGCGGTATCAGTAAGTTTAGTTTCCTTAAGTTCACGTGCATACACAAAGTATTTGTCATCTTTTCGAGTTAGCTCTGTTTTGTAGATATTCCATGTGTCATTTCGTTCGGATGAATATACCAATGACTTTCCATCGGGGCTAAAGTGTACATCGCGTTCTTGTTCGGGAGTATCAGTAATTTGTTTAGTAGTAGAAAATTCTACTGATGTAACAAAAACATCACCACGAGCTACGAAAGCAATCTCTTTTCCATTTGGAGATATTGCTATAGATCGAGCTCCGCTACTTATGGTTTGTTGCTTTAAGTCGCGTTCAAAATCATCCGCTACAATTTCTATATTTATTTTCTTGGGTGTTTCGCCTTTTTTCATATAATATAGCTCACCATCGAATGAGAAACTCAGGTTGTCGTTTTTGTCAATCGATAGAAAACGAACAGGATGATTTTTAAAGTTGGTAATTTTAGTTGCATTGCCACCATCAATGTTGGATTTGTACACATTGAAGGACCCATCTTCCTCACTCAAGTAGTAGAATGATTTGCCATCTGCTGACCATACACCATTTCTGTTTTCGCCCTTAAAGTTTGTAAGCTTGCGGTGCTTTTTACTGGTTATATCATAATGCCAAACATCTCTGGTAACTGACGATGTGTGGTGTTTACGCCACTCATCTTCATATCCTTTCTTGTCTGTATATAGCATTTCATTGCCTTTTATCGAAATCGATTCGAAGTGTAAGGGAGAGAATAGAGTAGGGCGGTTTCCTTCCATGTCCACTTCATATAATTGTGTGAACATGCCCGAAGGGAATTGTTGACTTCGCACATCTGGCTGTATGTAAGTGCTAAATAACAGCCTGTCGTTGCTAATAAATGCTTCTGGATATTCGTTTGCAGAATGAGAAGTTATTCTTTTCACTGAACTGCCATCTTTTAATATTGTGTAAACATCAAATCCTCCATCGCGATTAGATGCAAAAGCAATTTTTGAACCATCGGGCGACCACACTGGGCGTGTGTCGTGAGATGAGTGTGAGGTGATTTGTTTGGCACGTCCTCCATTGACAGGAATTGTAAATATATTTCCTTTATACGTAAATGCTACCTCAGAGCCATCTGGTGATATGACACTGTTGCGTAGCCATAGAGGGTTTCCATGTGCAGAAATAGTTATGGCAAATGCTATCAATGCTAAAAAAGCTATCTTTCTCATAAGCTGTAATTTTTGTTTTAATTATTAAGTAAGTAGGCAACAAAAGTACCTTAAAAGATTATAATTGACAACAAACTTATGTACAGAATATACTATTTGTGCCCAAATGATTAGTAAAACATATACATTGGTGTTTTCATAGATTTTTTTTATCATACTCTAAATAAATTTGGTTTTTATAAATTCAACTGATATATAATTCCTTTCAATTTCTAAAACTAAAGTTGTACCTTTGTAAAGAATAAAGGATACAATAATGTTTGTTTCTTTATTGTCGTAAAGTATTGTAAGTTAGTGTGTTTGTGATTTGAAGGAGTCTTTGTTTTTTTACAATAATTCTCACTAATATAATTAATAAGCAGAATAAATTAATCATTAAAATATAAATAAAATGTACGGAAAAATGCAAGAGCACTTGCAAAACGAATTGAAATCTATTCAAGAAGCAGGTCTTTACAAAGACGAAAGAATCATTGTGACGCCTCAAATGGCTGAAATCAAGGTTAAATCGGGCCAAGAGGTTTTAAACTTTTGTGCTAACAACTATTTGGGACTGTCAAATCATCCCGAACTAATTGCTGCAGCAAAGAAAACACTTGATGAGAGAGGATATGGAATGTCTTCAGTTCGTTTTATTTGTGGAACTCAAGATACTCACAAGGAACTAGAGGAAGCAATCAGTAAGTTTTTTAAAATGGAGGATACCATCTTATATGCATCTTGCTTTGATGCAAATGGAGGACTATTCGAGCCGCTATTAACTGATGAAGATGCTATTATTTCAGACTCTTTAAATCATGCATCTATTATAGATGGTGTACGTTTGTGTAAAGCAAAACGCTATCGTTATGCAAATGCAAACATGGAAGAGCTAGAGAAGTGTTTGATTGAAGCACAAGACCAACGCTTCCGCATGATTATCACTGACGGTGTGTTCTCGATGGATGGAAATGTGGCTCCAATGGATAAAATTATTGCACTAGCTGAAAAGTATGATGCTCTTGTAGCAGTTGACGAAAGCCATTCGGCAGGAGTAGTTGGTAGAACTGGTCGTGGTGTATCTGAACTATACAATTGTTTTGGTAAAATTGATATCATTACAGGCACATTAGGTAAAGCATTTGGTGGAGCAATTGGTGGTTTCACAACTGGTAAGAAAGAGGTGATAGAGATGCTACGTCAGCGTTCTCGTCCATACTTGTTCTCTAACTCTATACCTCCACTAGTAGCAAGTGCAGGAGTAAAAGCATTTGAGCTACTTGACAAAGAGAATACTTTGCAAGATAAACTACACGAAAATGTAGATTATTTCTTATCTAAAATGCAAGAGGCTAAATTTGATATCAAACCTACCGAGTCGGCAATTTGTGCAGTAATGCTATATGATGCAAAGCTATCACAGCAATTTGCAGCTGAACTGCTTGAGGAAGGTATCTATGTAACAGGGTTCTATTTCCCAGTGGTGCCAAGAGGCGAAGCACGTATTCGTGTTCAATTATCCGCCGGACACAGTCGCGAACATTTAGACAAAGCTATTGCAGCATTTATTAAAGTAGGAAAGAGATTAAACGTTATATAAAATAAATTGTATGAAAGCGTTAGTTAAATTACGTCCTGAAAAGGGTATATGGATGGAGGAAGCTCCAATGCCAGAGATTGGTGTTAATGATGTTCTCATTAAAATGAAGAAAACATCTATTTGTGGCACCGACTTACATATTTATATGTGGGATGATTGGGCAAAGAAAACTATCAAAACCCCTATGATTGTAGGCCATGAGTATATGGGTGAAATTGTGGACATGGGTAGTGGTGTTAAGAACCTTAAGGTGGGCGATCGTGTTACGGGTGAAGGACACCTTGCTTGTGGACACTGTCGTAATTGTCGTCGAGGAAAGCTTCATGTTTGCGAAAATACTGTAGGTATTGGTGTAAATATTAATGGCTCGTTTGCAGAGTATATGGCTTTGCCAGCTGAAAACGTAATCAAGCTTGATGATAGAATTTCTGATGAAATAGCATCTATCATGGATCCATTTGGTAACGCAACGCACACTGCATTGTCATTTCCTTTGATTGCAGAGGATGTATTAATCACAGGAGCAGGATTAATAGGATGTATGGCTACTGCAGTGGCTAAGTTTGCAGGTGCAAGATACATTGTGGTTAGTGATTTGAGTGATTATCGCTTGAACCTTGCTAAGCAAATGGGTGCTACTGTTACCGTAAATCCATCTAAAGGTGAAACTATAGAGCAAGCAATTGAAAAATTGGGAATGAGAGGCTTTGATGTTGGTTTAGAGATGTCGGGTTCTCCTCATGCATTCAATGATATGTTGAAAAACATGTACAATGGCTCTAAGATATCTCTTTTGGGTATCCTACCAAATAATACACATATCGACTGGAACGAGGTAATCTTTAAAGCACTTACGCTTAAAGGAATTTATGGTCGCGAAATGTGGGAAACTTGGTACCAAATGGAGCAAATGATTATTTCGGGTATAGACTTATCACCAATGATTACACATAGATTCTCTATCGATGATTTCCAAAAAGGA
>JAAYFB010000186.1 GCA_012728465.1 Proteiniphilum sp.
AGAATTGAGAAAAGAAATATTTGAGTAAATATCTGAGTAATGAGCAGAGCATTAACAGGCGTATCTTTTTTGTTTACCTTAGCCAATGCACGTGGCATAACCCCCTCGCGAGCGGCTGCATACATGGTTTCAACTGACAATATAACCCACGACAAGCTAGCGCCCATCACAGAAATCATGATACCAATTTGCACAATCAACACACCTGCTCCACCAATGGCTGTTTTGCCCAACACTAGAGCCAAAGGTGTATCAGAATTAGCTAGCTCTACTGCAGAAATGGATGACATGGCAACAATTGTTACAAACATATATATCACTAACACAGCCAACACAGATATAATAGTAGCATGTCGCACAGTTTTCTGACTCTTAGCCCTACCCGACAATACTGACGCAGCCTCGATGCCTACAAAGCACCACAGTACTATTGCCATTGCATCTTTCACCTGAAGCAATGGTGTGGTAGCATTACCTGTAGAGGCCAATATTGTCTCCCAATTAGGAACATTAAATATTTCAATATTAAATAATGAAAAGCCAAGTAGCGTAATAAGAACAATAGGCACTAGCTTAGCCACCGTAACCATAAAGTTAAGCACAGCTCCCTCTCGCACACCTAGCATAAGTATGGCGTAAAAAAGCCATAGTACCGACGAACCAATTATAAAGCTAGTTAGCGGACTAATAGCATTGGGACCCAAGAAGTCATTTAATGTTTTGAAGAAGAGAGCGAAGTAACTAATATTACCCAACCAGCCTAGCGACCAATAACCCCACGCTGAGTTGAAACCCATATAGTCTCCAAAGCCATCACGAGCATAGGCATATATTCCACTTTTCAAGTCTGGACGTTTTGCCGAAAGATATATAAATACCAAGGCCAGCATCAGTGCACCACCGCCACCTACTATCCAAGTTATGACAGTCCCTATAGGATTTGCCACTGAAATGAGATCTTTGGGAGAATTAAATATACCTGAGCCAATCATCGATCCTAGTGATACGAATACCAAAAGCCAAAGCCCAAGTTGTTTTTGTTGTTTCATATTTTATTGTAGAAGAAAAACCTAATGATTATACTTTACTGAATAATATAATGTTAGACAACCTATTATATTTCAATCAGGCTACAAAAATAGGCAATATTTATTTGATTTGATTACAATTTAGTGCTTGTTAGAATATTAAACATCAATTACATATTCTATTTATTCTGATGGTTGAAATTCATTTCATTTCTGTTTATGTTTTAAATCTATCAAAACTTCCATGTGTTGAGTATGTTTTGTTGACAAGTTGAGTAATCTAAAACGCATTCCAAAATCTCTTCGCATTTTCGACAACGAGCAAAACTCAAATCACATTGACACTCGCCAAAAAGGCAACGAGCAAAAGTCAAATATGGTTGACACAAAAAAAATGGAAATGAGCAAAAATGGTTTGAAAAATGGCATTTATTTTTGGCGAAATGACTTTGTCATTTGCAAAATGCTTCCGCAAAATAGAAATTGATGAAAAACCATTCACTTTTAACC
>JAAYFB010000187.1 GCA_012728465.1 Proteiniphilum sp.
AATTATATTTTTATATTGTGCAGCTGATCTATCTTTAAACTTTTTAGACAGAGCTATAGATAATGAATCTACTTTAGCATACAAAGTATCTTTTATCATACCGCCTGCTCTGAAGTCCATATAAATTCCATACAGAGGCTCACTAGTTGCCATTATCTTACCATCATAAGTAAATATATTTCCTCGCTTAGGAAGTATAATCCTATCTGATAACTTAAACTCCTCCTTACCTACTTTTCTCCACTCTTTTCCCTCGTTTGTGAAAACTATCTTTCCAGCCGCAATAACTATTGCAAGTCCAAATATCAATAAGAACGTAACAATTATGCCGTAACGTCCTAATATTTCTTTCTTTTTATCATTGGATTTACTACTCATACTATTTCTTACTCTTATGAATTCGATACACGGGCTCTTTTGTTGTTTCCAACTCTAATCCGGAGCTTTCCACCATCTTTTCTATTTGGCTTCGACGGCTAATTTCTGTCAGATTCGATGATATATTAAGAGATTCAAACTTAGCATCCTTGAGTTCGACTTTTAACCGCTCCATCTCAGATATTCGTCGTAGTACAGTGTACTTTTGACTGATAAATAAAATCATTACTATCACAAGCATAATAATAAATGATAGATTTTTTGAGAAGAAATCTTCTGTCAAAATATTACCACCAAAAACATGTACAAATGATTTTCTTAAATTGCTAAGATTCATAAATAAATCTATTATGTATTTATTAGTTTATTTTCTCAACTACACGAAGCTTTGCACTTCTTGATCTCGGATTATTGATTTGCTCTTCATCAGACGGAACAATAACTTTACGATTAATTATTTCAAAAGGCGTCTTTACATTTCCAAAAAAATCTTTTTCCATGTTACCTTCAAAATTACCTGTTCTAAAAAAGTTTTTGACCATGCGATCTTCCAAAGAGTGATATGAAATAACGCTAAATCTACCATTTGGTTTTAGCAAACTACAACCTTGCATTAGCATTTCTTCTAATGCTTTCAGCTCATCATTTACTTCGATACGAAGTGCCTGAAAAGCTTGAGCCATTATCTTATTTTCCTTTTCACGAGGTGCAAATGGCTTCAAAATATTTGAGAAGTCAGTTGTAGTATTAATTTCACCACTTTTTCGGGCACTTACAACTGCTGCAGAAATTCGTCTTGAATTCTTCAACTCACCATACAAATAAAATAAATCAGCAAGTCTGTCCTCTGAATATTCATTTAGGATAGTAGATGCCGTTTTAGTTGCTCTAACATTCATTCTCATATCTAGATCAGCTTCTGCACGAAACGAGAAACCTCTTTCAACATCATCAAAATGATGAAAAGAAACACCTAAATCAGCAATTATACCATCAATTTGACTTATTTGATAATATCTTAAAAAGTTTTTCAAATAGCGAAAATTACTACGAACAAAAAGAAAACGCTCATCATCAATAATATTTTGACAAGCATCAATATCCTGATCAAAAGAAATTAATCGTCCGTTAGGACTTAATCGTTTAAGTATCTCACGTGAATGACCTCCGCCACCAAAAGTTACATCAACATATACACCATCAGGGTGAATGTTTAATCCATCAACACTTTCGTTTAGTAATGCGGGTATGTGATATGCTTCAGCCATAAACTCTGTTTTTTTATTTAATTCATCTCATCCATAAGTTCTTGAAGCTTTGTAGAGAAGACTTCTGGAACAATCATTGGTTTCTCTAAATTATCTTTCGACCATATTTCAATTATGTTATCGACACCAAGAAATCTCACCTCAACATCAATATTGACCATTTGCAAGTATCTTTTAGGAATAAGAATTCGACCACTTGCATCCATTTCAATACGTTCGGCATCTAACACAAATTGTCGAAAAATTTGCTGTTGCTCTTTGTTCCATTTATTTAGTCTGCTCCGCAGAAACTCAATCTCTTTTTCCCAGACTGTCCCTGGATATAATAAGAGACAATCTTGGAATACATCTTTGCGTAACACCAAATATTCTTCATCTGAACTTTGGAGTTGCTTTCGAAAAGTTGCAGGCACAAAGATACGTCCTTTTGAATCAACTTTAGCCTCTATATTTCCCAAAAATTGCAACATATATAAGTGGTTATGGATAATTTATCGGTAAAATTACAAAAATAATCCACTTCTCCCCACTTTTCCACACACATTTTATAAAAAAGTTATCAACAACTATATAGTTCATTAATAAACAACAACATACAAGCATTAATCAGATGCAAAAAAATGATAGCAATATAGCTTTATTCAATTTATAAAGCCCGATACATTGTTTTCTTTTAATTAATTTGTACTTTTGTGCTACAAGATTAATTAGATATGTCAAACAAAACTGATTATAAGCTAGATATTGAAAGCGTTTTAAAGTCAAAAGCTAAAAATCACTATAACAAAATACCTAGATTTGTAATTAATTATCTCAAACGAACAATTCGCCAAGATGATCTTAATGGAATCATTGAACGCAATATAGACTTAGATGGAGTTAGCTTCATGAGATCGTTGGTAGATAATGAATTTAATATTAAACTAGAGATAATAGGAGAAAAGAACATACCTGATACTGGTAGATTCGTTTTCGCTGCAAACCACCCTCTCGGAGGTCTTGACGGTATTTGTCTATCAGTAGTGTTGGGAGAAAGATATAATAGCAATATAAGATACCTAGTTAATGATGTATTGTTAAACATAAAAAACTTAGAATCAATTTTTGTTCCAATAAATAAATATGGAAGCCAAGCCAGAGAATCAGCCAAAGTAATTAATCAGGCATACGAATCAGACAATCAAATTATAACTTTCCCTGCAGGCCTGTGCTCACGTAAGATTAATGGTAAAATTATCGACCTAAATTGGATGAAAAGTTTTGTTGCAAAAGCCATCGAATATAAGCGTGATATAATACCTGTACATTTTGAAGCAAAAAACTCAAATTTTTTCTACAATTTTGCGAATATCCGCAAGTCATTAGGCATGAAGTTTAATATTGAACTAATTTATCTACCGGGCGAGATTTTTAAAAATAAAAACCAGACATTTAAAATTACGTTTGGAAAACCTATAAGCTGGCAATCATTAGATAAATCGAAAAGCCATGCTCAATGGGCAGAAGATATAAAAAACTTAGTTTATACACTCCCATCAAAATTTGAGAAATAAATTAAAATGAAAAAAATTATAGACCCTGTAGATAAAAATCTCATCAAAAAGGAACTGAATGTTGGGAAACGAGTAAGATCAACTAATAAGGCCAACAATGAAATTTACATTTTCACTGCTCACGACTCCCCCAACCTAATGAAAGAAGTGGGAAGATTACGAGAGATTGCATTCAGACACTATGGGGGTGGAACTGGGCTAGAAGCTGATATAGACAAATACGACTTAATGGAAAATCCTTATCATCAGCTAATTGTGTGGGACCCTGAGAAAGAAGACATTTTAGGTGGATATCGATTCATTATAGGGAAAAATGTAGATTTAGATAAAGATGGTCGTCCAATGCTTGCAACAGCGCATCTCCTCAACTTCTCTGATAAGTTTGTAAATGATTATCTACCATATACGGTAGAGCTTGGTCGCTCATTCGTAACTCTAGAATATCAATCGACTCTTCATAGTCGTAAAGGAATTTTTGCTCTCGACAATCTTTGGGATGGATTAGGAGCTTTGACAGTTATTGACCCATCATTGAAATACTTTTTTGGAAAAGTTACAATGTATGGAACATATAACAAAGATGCCAGAAACATGATACTATATTTTATGCAAAAGCACTTTCCTGATCCAGACAAATTAATTACTCCCATAGTGCCTTTAGTTACAAATACTGATACAGAACAAATGAATGACTTATTCAAAGGCAAAACATTTAACGAGGATTATAAGATTTTAAATAAAGAAGTTCGATCATTGAACTTAAACATACCCCCACTCATTAATGCCTACATGGGTCTTTCTCCTTATATGAGATTCTTTGGCACTTCAATAAACGATGAATTTGGAGATGTGGAGGAGTCTGGAATATTAATCGAGATAGAACAAATTTTAGAAGACAAAAGACAAAGGCATATTGAGACATATATAAAATCGAAACCAAGCAAAAGATTTCTAATCAATCTGCATAGAGCTATATCTGGAAAGAAAAGAATAGTAATAAGAAAGACAGATAAAGAATAGCAAACCTTATTGAAGCAAATATAATTTAGACTAGGATAGAAAAAGTTTTGCTAATAACAAACAAATAACTACCTTTGCACCGCAAATACAAAATTATTCATTTTAAAGAACTACTAAATGGCAACTAAACTGCGTTTACAAAGAAGAGGACGTAAAAATTACGCTTTTTACCAGATTATCGTTGCAGATAGCAGAGCTCCACGGGATGGAAAGTACATTGAAAGGATAGGTTCATATAATCCGAA
>JAAYFB010000188.1 GCA_012728465.1 Proteiniphilum sp.
GTTGTACATGCTTACGGTTGTAGGCCTCAACGTTTTTTGACCAATGGGAATGAGCATGTATGTAAAAAATGTAGCTAATACAACTACGTATCCTATACGAAGTATGACACTAGTATCGAATGGAGCAAAATCTGTTTGTATAAACATTTTGTAGCTAACAGGTAATGTTAGTATTGTTGCAAACAAGAACATCCACTTCATTGCTGTAATAGGGGAGTATCGAGATATTAAATCTTTAAAAAGTGCTAGATATAGCGCAAATGAAAACACAGACGATAATACTATCAAGTTACCAACCAATGAGCCAGTAGAATCACCATTCTTGCCTCCTAATATTAGTATCATTGCTCCTGATGCACCAATAATAACGCCTATAGCTTTTTTGAATGTAATAGGCTCTTTAATAAATATGGCAGATAGCACCATAGTAATTATAGGCACTAGAGTAACTACTAATGAGGCATCAATGGGTGAAGTTTTGGATAGACCATAAATAAAAAAGGTTTGATTAAGAACTATTGCAAAGACTGCTGCAAAAAAGAATAATACGATATCTTTTGTTGGCACCTTTTCTTGTTTCGTAAATATCGAGATAGTCCAAAACAATATAGCGGCACCTATCATCCTAAAAAACGTCATCACGAATGGGTCAACAACCTTCGGTACTATCGTTCTAGTGATTGGCGTATTTAATCCAAAAATCAGATTAGCTACAAAAAGAGCTATGTGTCCGTGTTTTTTATTGAGTTCTTTCATTTAGAATTAATCATTATTGATAGTTGTTGGTTTTTTTCCTCTTTTTGCAAAATATTTAACTACAAGGAAAATGGAAACAACAAGTACAATACCAATAACTATGTAGCCAATCTCGTGGCTATATTTATCAATTAAATCTGCTTGACCGTGTGCTAAGTATCCCAAGAGGGCTAATATAGCATTCCAAGCACCTGCCCCTATCAGTGTGTATAATGTAAACGCAGCGAAGTTCATTTTTGCCAATCCAGCGGGCACAGATATCAATTGTCGAACACCAGGAATTAATCTACCAATTAGTGTGGATGTTTTGCCATGCTTGTTAAAGTAATCTTCAGCATGTGCTATCTTCTCACTGTTCAACAGTAGCATCTTCCCGAACTTGCTATCTGCTAGCTTATAAATGACGGGGCGACCAAGATATATTGCTAAAAAATAATTTATGTATGCACCAATTAATGCACCAATTGTTCCAAAAAGAACAACCAAGAAAATATTTAAATTGCTCTCCGGCTTACTTGCAATATATGCAGCTGGGGGGATAACTACTTCTGATGGAAAAGGAATAAACGAACTCTCAACCACCATCAAACCAGCAATACTGCCGTAGTTCATGTTTTGCTCGTACCAAGTCTCAACTTTTTGAATCCAAGAGTCATTTGTTTTTGCTTGTTCTGTGGCAACTGGCTCGGATTCCAACTCATTTGCTAACACATGAACTGGAGATAAAAGAATGATGGAAAAAAGAAGTAGAATAAAAATATTTTTAATAGCCTGCATATGCATAAAAATTTATATTTTAGTTTTTGGATTGATCACTGATTTGTAAAGAAACACAATACATTGCTGTTTGTATTTTTGATAACCTTACAATCTGTAGTAAAATGAAATGCAAAAGTACAACTTTTTTCTCAATTCTAGATTACTATTATCTGTAGAGAAAGTAGCTCTGAAAAAGTTTTCAGCCTATTTTCCGTAGAGAAAGTAACCCTGAAAAAGTTTTCAGCATCACTTTCCGTAAAGAAAGTAAGCCTGAAAAGTTTTTCAGCACCATTTTCCGTACCACTTGGAACACTCAAAGACTTTTCATACATCTTTTCCAAGAAGAATGAGGACTCATAAAATAATATATTATCTACACCTAACGTTATGGAGACATTTCATATTCAATTCTCGAGTAAAGAGCCAACCAAAGAGATCAATATTTGGAAGTAGCATATCAAATAATATAAGCTATTTGCAAATTTCACTAAAAAAGAGTACCTTTGAGGTGATTTTTCAACTTTGAATTAATATATGTCATTAAAAGATAACAACGATAACAACTTAGAAAACAAAGATAACATTACCGACCAAAATATGGATGATACGCTAGATAAATCTAAAAAGGCCGAATCTAAAATGACCACCCGATTTTCGGGAGATTCGCCAATGAATTTATCTAAAATGTATCAGGACTGGTTTTTAGACTATGCCTCCTATGTTATACTTGAGCGTGCTGTGCCTCACGTAGTTGATGGACTTAAGCCCGTTCAGCGTAGGATACTTCATGCCATGAAAAGAATGGATGATGGACGATATAACAAAGTGGCAAACATCATTGGTAACACAATGCAATTTCACCCACACGGCGATGCATCAATTGGTGATGCACTTGTGCAGATGGGTCAAAAAGATTTGCTTATTGATTGTCAAGGAAACTGGGGTAATATCAATACAGGAGATGGAGCGGCTGCACCTAGATATATAGAAGCTCGACTCACTAAGTTTGCACTTGAGGTATTATTTAACGCAAAAACTACAGAGTGGAAACCATCCTACGATGGTAGAAACAAAGAGCCAGTAACACTCTCTGCCAAATTTCCATTGTTGCTTGCACAGGGTTCGGAAGGAATTGCAGTGGGGTTAAACTCTAAAATTTTACCGCACAACTTTAACGAGCTTTGCGATGCCTCTGTATTATATCTTCAAGAGAAAGAATTTAAACTATATCCTGACTTTCAAACGGGAGGATATGTTGACGTTGAGAGATACAATGATGGCGAGCGAGGAGGAACAGTAAAAGTTAGAGCATCAATCAACAAGCTAGACAACAGAACACTTGTTATCAATAGCCTACCATATGGACGTGATACTACAAAACTTGTAGAGTCTATACTAAGAGCTAATGAGCGTGGAATGATCAAGATTAGAAAAGTTGATGATATAACTGCTGAGAATGTAGAGATACACGTACAGCTAGCTGCAGGCGTGTCGTCCGACAGAACCATCGATGCTCTTTATGCCTTTACGGATTGTGAAATTAGCATTTCGCCCAACTGCTGTATAATTGAGGACGATAAACCTCACTTTATTACCGTAAGTGATGTTTTAAAAATTTCTACCGACAGAACCAAAGAGCTACTCAAACTTGAGCTAGAAGTAGATAAAAAAGAGAAACTTGAGTCATTGCTTTTTGCATCGTTAGAGAAAATTTTTATCGAAGAGAGAATATATAAAGATGATCAGTTTGAAAATGCTAAGAATATGGATGTAGCTATTCAGCACATCGATAAACGATTAGAGCCTTTCAAAAAAGACTTCATACGCGAAATAGATAGAGATGATATCTTAAAGCTGATGGAAATTAAGATGGCTCGTATTCTTCGCTTTAACTCTGACAAAGCAGATGAAATAATTGCTAAGTATCTAGCCGACATTGAGGAAATAGATCATAATCTAAACAACTTAGTTGACTATACTATCGCTTGGTACTTGATGCTGAAAGAAAAATATGGCAAACAATTCCCACGTAGAACCGAAATAAGAAATTTTGAAAACATTGAAGCTGCAAAAGTAGCTGTTGCTAACGAAAAGCTATATATCAATCGTGAAGAAGGATTTATAGGTACTGGGCTCAAGAAAGATGAGTTTATTAGCAACTGCTCTGAAATAGACGATGTTATTGTCTTCTTCAAAGATGGCACCTACAAAGTGGTAAAGATTAGCGAAAAACTATTTGTTGGAAAAAATATTTTATACGCTAATGTATTTAAAAGGAATGACAAACGCACTATATATAACATGGTGTATAGGGATGGCAAAGACGGAGCACACTACATCAAAAGATTTAATGTAACTAGCATTACTAGGGATAGACTCTATCATGCTAGTAGCGAGAAACCAGGATCGAGGGTTCTTTACTTTAGTGCCAATCCCAATGGCGAAGCCGAAACAATACGAGTAATATTAAAGCCTAAACCTAGATTGAGAATCTTACAGTTCGAAAAAGATTTTAGTGAAATTGCTATTAAGGGTAGGAGTGCAATGGGTAATATTCTAACTAAAGCAGATGTACATAGAATAACATTAAAACAAAAAGGACTATCCACTTTGGGAGGACGAAAAGTATGGTTTGACTTCGACGTCAAAAGATTAAACTACGATGAAGAGGGACAGTATTTGGGAGAATTTCATGCTGATGACAAGATATTGGTGATAAATGAAAATGGAGACTTCAGAACATGTGGATTTGATTTAAGCACTCACTTTGAAAGAGGCATTTTACGTATCGAAAAATTTGACAAAGACAAAGTATGGTCGGCAGCATTGTTTGATGCAGATCAAAAATTTGCTTATCTCAAACGCTTTACTTTTGAAGAAAGTGATAAATTAGTCAACTTCATGGGAACCAATGATGAATCTAAACTATTTTTACTCACCGATACTGTATTCCCAAGAGTGGAGGTAATATTTGGTGGATCTGATGATTTCCGTAGCCCTATCGAAATTGACGTAGAAGAGTTTATTGCTGCTAAAAGCTATCGAGCAAAAGGTAAACGTATATCTAATTTTGAGGTATCTAAAGTGAATGAATTAGAGCCAACTAGATTTCCAACTGTTCCAGACGAACAAGAAAAGCCTACTGAAATAGAAATAGAAGCAGAAGATGACTCAATAAGCGACTCTGACTTACTGGATGAGATTACGGGTCAAATGAATCTATTTTCGTAAAATAGTTTACAATATGCAAGTTTCAATAACCTAGATTTGGTTTAGAACTGATTTAATAATAAACCTAAAGCCCAATAGAAACGATTCTTTTCTATTGGGCTTTGTTATATACATTTGTTTTCACTGCATATTAATGCTATCTTTGTAATCAAAAATTAAATAATAAAATGAGTACAACACCAAATTGTATAAAATGCGGAAGCGCAGTAACTTACTTCGACGGATCTTCATTTCATTGCACAGAGTGCTTCCATGAGTGGACTCAAGAGGAGATGGAAAATGCTGTAAAAGAGGATAAAGTGATTGATAGCAATGGCAATGAGCTTTTTGATGGAGATGACGTAACAGTGATTAAAGACTTAAAGGTTAAGGGTTCGTCAATGGTAGTGAAAAGAGGAACTCGTGCACGAGGAATCAGGCTATCACAAGAGGACCCTACACATGTGCAGGCACGTGTGGATGGACAGACTATTTTTCTAAAGACAGATTTCTTGAAAAAATAAAATATCAATTCACATATACGATAGATAACATATTTCACATCTAACACAATATATAAAAGCGTTTTGATAATTTAATTGTCAAAGCGCTTTTTTTATTATCTTTGTAATCTGTTATTGGATGTGTAGTTAAGACAAAGTACACCTAAAACTTTAAGGTAAATAATGATTGCAATATTAGGCATAGAATCATCATGCGATGATACATCTGCATCAGTAATTGTAGATGGTGTTATTCGCTCAAATATAATAGCAAACCAATCGGTACACGAACGATATGGAGGCGTAGTTCCAGAACTAGCTTCGCGAGCTCATCAACAAAATATTATACCTGTGGTGCATGATGCACTTACCCAGGCTGGACTAAAAAAGGAAGATATCACAGCTATTGCTTTCACTAGAGGGCCAGGACTTCTAGGCTCATTGCTTGTAGGCACATCATTTACTAAAGGCTTTTCATCTGCGCTGAACATTCCGATGATAGATATAAATCATTTGCAAGCTCACGTATTGGCACACTTTATCAAAGAAAATGAGAGCGATACAAACCAACCCAAATTCCCTTTCTTATGTCTTCTGGTATCAGGTGGCAATTCGCAAATAATCTTAGTAAAGTCGCATAGCGAAATGGAGATTATAGGTCAGACAATTGACGACGCCGCTGGAGAAGCTTTTGATAAATGTGCAAAAGTTATGGGGCTAGGATATCCGGGTGGTCCTATCGTAGATAGACTTGCAAAAGATGGTGATGCTGACAAGTTTGTTTTTAGCAAACCAAATATCGCAGGATATGATTACAGTTTTAGTGGGTTGAAAACCTCTTTTCTATACTTGCTTAGGGATCATTTAAAGAATGACCCAAACTTTATAGAAACCAATAAAGAGGATTTATGTGCATCACTTCAAAAAACTATAATTGATGTCTTAATGAATAAACTTTATAAGGCCACTAAAGATTTAAAAATAAAGGAAGTTGCCGTTGCAGGAGGTGTTTCTGCTAATTCGGGACTACGAAGTGCATTTGAGGACTATAGCAAAAGATATGGTTGGAAAATTCATATTCCAAAGTTTGCATACACTACGGATAACGCTGCTATGGTTGCAATTTCAGGCTATTACAAATATCTTGATGGTGATTTTTGCGAAATGGACGCAGTGCCATATGCAAGAGTCAAGATCTAATCAATAATAAACGAAAATAATAAAAATAGAATATATGTCACTAGAAAATAACACAACTGAGGAGAATAAAAAAAGTCTCAACTTTATAGAGTTGATGGTTGAAAAAGATTTGAAAGAAGGTAGGAATAATGGTAGAGTTCAAACTCGATTCCCGCCTGAACCAAATGGATATCTTCATATAGGGCACGCAAAAGCTATCTACATTGACTTTGGTATTGCCCAAAAGTATGGTGGCATTTGTAATCTTCGTTTTGATGATACAAATCCAGTGAAAGAAGATGTGGAATATGTGGACTCGATCATGGAGGATATTAAATGGTTAGGCTTTGAATGGGCAAACATTTATTATGCTTCCGACTACTTCCAACAATTGTGGGATTTTGCGATACAGCTAATAAAAGATGGCAAGGCATATATTGATGAACAAACAGCTGACGAAATAGCAAAACAAAAAGGCACTCCAACAGTTCCAGGAACTCACAGCCCATTTCGAAATCGCCCCATCCAAGAATCGCTTGAGCTATTCGAAAAAATGAATACAGGCGAAATAGCTGAAGGAGCCATGGTATTAAGAGCCAAAATTGATATGGCATCATCAAACATGCATATGCGTGACCCTATTATTTATAGGATTATTGATATTCCGCACCATCGTACTGGCACTAAGTGGAAAGCATATCCAATGTATGACTTTGCTCACGGACAGTCAGACTTTTTTGAAGGAGTCACTCACTCGCTTTGCACATTGGAGTTTGAAGTACACAGACCACTTTATGATTGGTTTCTCGACCAATTAGTAACAGGCTCATATCGCCCTCGTCAAACAGAGTTTAATAGGCTAGGACTTACATATACTGTAATGAGTAAGCGATTATTGTTGCAACTAGTTCAAGAAAAATTAGTTTCAGGATGGGATGACCCACGAATGGTAACTCTAAGTGGAATGCGTCGTCGTGGATATACTTCTGCTGCAATACGCTCATTTATCGACAAAATAGGTTACACAAAATATGATGGTATTAATGATTACTCGCTCTTAGAGCATTCTGTACGCGAGGATTTAAATAAACATACCACTCGCGTTTCAGGGGTTATTGATCCTATTAAGTTAATAATCACCAACTATCCTGAAGACAAGGTGGAGGAGATGGAAACAATTAATAACCCCGAGGATGAGTCAATGGGCTCACGAAAAATTAAATTTACTCGTGAACTTTGGATTGAACGAGATGACTTTATGGAGAATGCACCTCGCAAATATTTCCGATTGACTCCAGGCAATGAAGTTAGATTAAAAAGTGCATACATTGTTAAGTGTACTGGCTTTAAAGCGGACGAAGAGGGCAATGTTGTGGAAGTATATGCAGAGTATGACGAACAGACGAGAAGTGGCATGCCCGAATCTGGTAGAAAAGTAAAAGGAACAATTCATTGGGTATCTGTGCCACATAGCTTAGATGTTGAAGTAAGACTTTATGACCGATTGTTTACTGTAGAAGACCCAATGGCTGACAAGGAAAAGAGCTTTAAAGATTTTTTAAATCCCGACTCTTTAATAGTGAAACAAAATTCAAAAGTAGAGGAGTATCTCAAGGATGCTAAGCCACTTGATAGCTTCCAGTTTCAACGCATAGGCTATTTTAATGTAGATAAAGACTCTACTCCCGAACACATGGTATTTAATCGCACAGTAGCATTAAAAGATTCGTGGAAAAAACAAAACTCTTAAATCTATTTTGAGTTTATATTGTTTAAACATTGAGTGATTTTAATTAAAAAAACCGCTCAATGTTTTTTTAATTTTACATTCATATGCAAGATAACGAAAACTTAGACTTACAATCACTTATTGATAAATATGAAAATATGCTACTCACAGGTACAAAGATATATTTTGATGCTGATGAATTTGCATTGCTAGCTGATTACTATTTCTCTCTAGATGATTATACATTTGCTGATAATATTGTTGATGATGGGCTAAAGATTCACCCAGGCAATCCAGCACTAATAGTCTTGAAAGCAAAAATACTTGTATCGCTAGAACAATACAGTGATGCACTAGAATATATTAATGGCGTTTCAGATAATAGTGATATAGAATTTGTAGCTATAAAAGTGGAAGTTTTATTTCACAACAATAAAGCTGATGAAGCAAATGAACTGATTGAAAGCACAATTGATAGTAATTTATCAATAGAAGATTTATATGTATTTATAACAGAGCTGGGATACATTATGAATGATATTGATGATTTTGATCGTGCTATTTATTATTTAGAGCAAAGCTTGAAGATTGATGATTCCAACGATGATGTATTTGTTGATCTTTCGTATGCATATGAAATGAAGTATCAATATGACAAAGCTATTGAATACAATAATCTTTTACTAGACATTAATCCATATTCTTATGATGGATGGATTAATTTGGGTAAACTGTATTCATTAAATGAACAATTTGATAAAGCTATTGATGCTTTTGATTTTGCTGCCACAATCAATGAAGGTGACATCGCAGCATTGAAAATGAAAGCACTATCCATGTTCTTGAATGACAATACAACAGGGGCAATCGATATCTTCAAAGAGTACATAGAATTAAACCCTGACGACGAAGTTGCATACGATTCAATTATTGAGGGGTACGAATCTTTAGAGGACTATGATTCAATGCTTGAATTTATTAATATAAAAGAGAAACGATTTGGATCTAAAGGTATTGACATAAAGCGAGCTTTTGTAGAAATACAGAGAGACAATATTCCAGAAGCTTGGAAATATTTTGAACAGGTGTTGGTTGAAGATAGAGATACTTTTGAGTACTACATGCTAGAAGGAGAATTATATTTTCTAGATGACAATATGCGAGCATCAGAAGCAGCATATATAAAAGCATTACTTGTTTCAGAGAATAACATTGATGCTATTGATAGATTAGCAAATGTAAGTGTAGCACAAGACAAA
>JAAYFB010000189.1 GCA_012728465.1 Proteiniphilum sp.
AAGACATCCAAATTAATAGAAAAAATACCCTTGTTCATATTTGTATTGATATTATTAAATTTAAGCTCTCTGTCGTCATAATACTTTTAGTCAATATAATAATATACACTTCGATTGAGATAAGAGTTACACAAATAATTTCTTTATTTGAGATATCAGCATCTATAAGTCATTTGACGTTATCTATAATAGCCTTAGTCACTGCTCCTGCTTTCCATAATAAGCTTTTGTAAAACCTTAGTAAGTTCGTTTTTGTTGGAAATATCAGTTTTTTTATTGATTCTATGAATAGTTACAAAAATAGAGTTTAGAGACCTATTAGTCATGGTTGCAATATCTCCTAAGTCCATATCATGAACTAATAATCCACATAGCAGTACTTCACGACGTGATAATACAGGAAACTCTTTTTGAATTATTTGTAATTCTTTTTCGTAGTTTACTAGATCTTCAAGAGACAATTGTTTTTGGTCTTTATTGAAGTATTGTTTTAGTATGTCATTAAGTAAACTTTTGCCTTCATTGTTTAGGTTGTCTTTCAACTTTGAAATCTCATCTTTCACTAAGGACATTGAAAATACGGAATCAGTAGGTGTTTCAATTTCTTTTTTCGTAAAAGTTATAAAGTAAATAGTTCCAAGTGTATTGTCTTGTAATGTATTATATGAGTATATAATACCAATTTCTTTGTTGTTTGGTAAAACTAATTTAGCATACTTATTCGAAATACTTTGAGGTATCGTTTCTTTGCTAATATTAAAAATTTCAGTATTAGCATTAAATAGTTTCCTTGCATCTAGTTTCTTTTCTTCAGATATTTCAAGTATATCTTTAGCCAATTCATTTATATATACTTCATGGGTAAGAGATAAATACATTGCTAAAGGGAAAGGTAGTATATTAATATCTGTGTCAACTACACTCTTTGTGAGAAAATTGTCACTCAATTGGATATTTAGTTTTGGAGTACTCATCTGTTTAAATTTTGATGTAATTGTTATTAATAATGGGTTGATTTACAATTCACAGATAAAAGTTTTGTATCATCTTTTGTTCATTTTACGCATTTAAAATCAGCATTTTCATTAGTTCTGGGCCGTAGATATGTCACGCCATTGCAAAAATATGAAATAAAATTGCAAAACAATAACTTTTAGAATGTTTTTTCTTACAATTTCTTACCCAATCAGTTTGTTTTTATTTAGCATCAATTATGTCTCTATTTTGCAATAATAGGTTAAGATAGAATTTATAATAATTGTAATGTATTGATTCTTTTCATTTTGCTTTTCATTTTTCATTTTCAAAACGAACAAAATATATAATTAGCCAAAATAAAATACTATATTTGCAAAACAAACATATCTTTTCATTATGAGAATTAAGGAAATAATAAGTACAGTAGAGCAATTGGCTCCAATCCCTCTTCAAGAAGATTTTGACAATAGTGGTGTGCAAGTGGGCGATATTAATCAAGAGGCAAAGGGAGTGTTGATAAGTATTGACTTAACCGAAAATGTAATTGATGAGGCTATTTCTTTAGGCTGCAATGTTATTATATCACATCATCCGTTGTTGTTTCGGTCTCTAAAATCAATCACTGGAAAGAATTACATTGAGAGATGTGTAATTAAAGCATTAAAGAATGATATTGTTATCTATTCGGCTCATACCAATTTGGACAATGCGGTGGATGGGGTGAATTATCGTCTGGCCGAGATGATTGGATTGCAGGATGTTAGAATTTTAGCCCCTAAGTCTAACAGTCTTCTCAAACTTGTAACTTTTGTTCCCGAGGCACATGCCGAATATGTTCGTACAGCTCTATTTAATGCTGGTGCAGGAAATATAGGTAACTATGATTCTTGTAGCTATAACATTAAAGGTGAGGGCTCATTTAGGGCTGGAGGAGAGGCTAACCCTTTTGTGGGTAATGTTGGTGAAGTGCATTATGAAAATGAAATAAGGATAGAAACTATCCTGCCTAAATTTAGGCAGCCAGATGTGTTGCGTGCGCTTTTGTCCGTTCATCCATACGAAGAGCCCGCTTATGATTTTTATTCATTATCCAACTCATGGTCACAGTCAGGAAGTGGTATCGTAGGGGTGCTGCCCGAGCCTATGCCTGAGCAAGAGTTCTTGTATTTATTGAAAGATGTGTTTCAGTTGCCAATAATACAGCACACGAAGATGCATAACAGAGAGATTAGGGATGTCGCGATTTGTGGAGGAGCTGGTTCCTTCTTAATTCCGAATGCTATATCGTATGGTGCTGATGCTTTTATTACGGGCGAAGCAAGGTATAACGACTTTTACGATGTGGAAGATAAGTTATTGTTCGCAGTTTTAGGGCATTACGAATCTGAAATATGCACAAAAGATATCTTTTTTGATGTGATTTCAAAAAAATATACTAACTTTGCGGTATATAAATCGTCGTTCGATTCGAACCCGATTAAATATTTGTAGATTAAGAGCGGTCCGACATAGTTCCCGTCAAATACAAATCATGTGGCAATGAAACAGCGTTGAGGTTGTTTGGTTGTCGCATTTTTTTGTTCGAAAATTAATATTAATAGTAATAATATGGCTAAAAGAAAAGTATCTATTGAGGATATAGCGGTTGATGAGAAGCTCAAATCGTTATACAAATTGCAGTCGCTTCTATCAGAAATTGATAAAATCAGAACTCTTCGAGGTGAATTACCTCTAGAGGTGGCAGATCTTGATGATGAAATTGCAGGACTAGGAACAAGAATTAATAAGCTTGAACTAGACTTGAAGGCTTTGTCAGAAAAAACAAAAGGCGAAAAAGTAAAAATTGAATCAAGTAAGTCGAGAGTTGAAAAGTATAACACACAGCTAGAAAATGTGCGTAACAGCAAGGAGTATGATCACTTATCAAAAGAGGTAGAGTATGAGACACTTGAAATTGAACTTGCTGAAAAGTATATTAAAGAGAATGCCGAGCAAGAGAAAAGGTTAAAAGAGCAAATTGCTAATGCCAATGATACTCTTAAAGAAAAGAATATAGATCTAGCCGCTAAGAAAAAAGAACTAGACGAAATAGTTTCTGAAACAAAAAGCCAAGAAGAAAAAATTAGAGACAAAGCTAAAAAAACGGAAGCTTTAATAGAACCACGTCTTCTCAATGCCTTTAAGCGTATCCGCAAAAATGCACGTAATGGTTTGGGTATTGTGCCAATTCAGAGAGCCGCTTGTGGTGGATGTTTTAATAAAATACCCCCTCAAAGACAGATGGATATAAAGATGGGTAAAAAAATTATCGTTTGCGAATATTGCGGACGAATAATGATTGACCCAGAAATGGTTGGTTTGGAAGTAGAAAAATAGCCTCAAAAAATATCATCATTTTTTCATACTTGATGATTCTATATTTTGACTTTTAAGTCAACACTATAACAAAAAGCATGGATTGGATCCATGCTTTTTTGCTTATTTTATCGAGTTGTCTAGTCCTGAAATATCGTTACATTAAAAACTTAATGTAATGTAAGAATCTAAAGTTAAGTACGTTAAGCGTACACAAAAGGACTATAGTATGTCCTTTAAATTATCTGTTGTATCAGAGATTGAGCGTGGTGACATCTCAAAAACAGGTGCTAAACAAAAATATGGGATACAAGGAGATGGCACAATTCGACGTTGGTTAAAAAAATATGGTACCTTTGATTGGGAAAATCAAACACCAAATAATATGCCAAAGAGTAAAGATCAAACAATCTTTGAGCTAGAACAGAAAGTTCTACTCTTGGAGAAACAGAAAGCTCTGCTAGAGACACAA
>JAAYFB010000030.1 GCA_012728465.1 Proteiniphilum sp.
AGACTATACAATCTTCATTAGAGATTGAAGGAAACACGATGTCTGTAGAGCAGATTACAGCTCTGATAGATAACAAACGTGTCCTAGCAACACAAAAGGATATTCAGGAGGTTAAGAATGCAATAGAAGTGTATGACCAACTAGATAAATATAAAGCTTATAGTCTTACCTCTCTTTTGCAAGCTCATAAAGTATTAATGAATGGATTAGTTGACAATCCAGGAGAACTTAGACGAACAGGTGTAGGTATAGCAAAAGGCGATGTAATAGCTCATCTTGCTCCCCCACCTCATTTAGTAAAGTCACAAATTGAAGAGATTCTCAAATATGCCAAAAATGATAGTGATATACTATTGATAAGGAGTTGTGTATTTCATTATGAGTTTGAGTTTATTCATCCATTCTTAGATGGCAATGGACGAATGGGGCGTTTATGGCAAACAGTACTACTTAGACAAGAGTATCCAGTGTTTGACTACCTACCTATCGAAACTCTAATTAAAAAGACTCAAGCAGAATATTATGAGGTATTATCAATATGCGACAAACAAGGAGAATCAACCTTGTTTATTGAATATATGCTTAATATCATTAACGAGGCTCTCGAGGATCTATTATCATCGCAACCGATTAATTTAATTGGAGAAGATAGGATTAAATTTTTCAAAGGTATTATTAGGGAAGAATCATTTTCTAGAAAGGACTATATGCGTCATTTCAAAGATATATCAAGTGCAACTGCTAGCAGGGATTTGAGAGATGCAACGGCTAATCACATACTAGAGAAAATGGGGGATGGTAGGATGACAACTTATAAGTTTATTGATTAACTCTAAAAATAAAGGATAAACACACTATTTTTTAAGACATAACCATTTGTCTGGAATAAGTTAGGAACTCTAATGCTTTTTTCAAAATAATAATACTACTTTTGTTTAATAAGCTCACTGTTGTATTATCAATATCAATAAGCAATACTTATGTATTCAATAGTAATCTAAATATTAATCTAAAATGCAAAGGCAACAACAAATTTATAACGTATAAAACTTTAGTTTATCATTATGAGAAAGAGCATTTATTTATTAGCAGGTATTTTATTTTTTTGCCTAGTAGCAACATCTTGTGAGGACGATATCATAGATGGCAGTAAAGCTGATGAAAAGAGCCGGATAGGCAAAATGAATATTGAGGATGCAGACTTGCTTTATATAAGCAAACAAGAGTCAGATAGAAAGTTATATGGAGTGAGCGATATATCTTCATTGAGATCATCTTCAAACAACAAAAGCGGTGTATATGAAATAGAAATATATAATCCAAAAGGCAAGCCAATAAAAAACAAAATACCACACTACATCAAAGATGCAGGTGAATATATTATTGCTTTTTTCAAGAATAACCCAGCTTCGTTATATAATGATGAAGTATATTTTATAAGCAAAAAAGATGGCAAAGCTCACATTATCCCCGAGAAATTCTTCCCAGTATCTGGTGATTACAATGAGCGAATATTTAACAAGGATCTTTACAACAAGAGGTTTGTATTCAAAAATGCAACCAACTCATTAGAATATTTAAATATAAACGTCGATAAACACAACAGAATATACTATACTGCTTTAGAGTGCTTTAATGATGGAACGTGTGCCAATGTACTGTACAGAGCCTCGTTTCAACAAAACAATGAAATAAAATTTGAGAAAATATCTATTGATAACGAATATGCCTCTGGATACTTAATTGATAATGCCGGCAACTCACTTTATGGAAGTCCTGGAGATATTGGATTGATGAGATTCACTAGTGCCGACAAAAAGATAACAAACCAAATAGAGGCAGACGATAAAATACAAGGCGAAAGTCCTTTAAGCCAAATCAATTTTGTGTGGAATAGTTCAGACGACATTATGGCTATTAAAACCATTAGAGGTATGCGCAATCCCGAAGATGGCTCCATTTCTTATATCGATGATATAATTTTGCTCACCAAACTAGACAAAGAAACAGGAGAATTTGAAGAGATAAAAGAATTGGAGTTCGACTTCAAAGGCAAGCTCCCCACAACAACAGACATATTTTATACTCAAGGGAAAGTATTGTTTAGCCACAGCATTTATGGCACACAAGCTCTTCTAGATATTTCAAACGAAAATGCATTTCAATCTATCTCTTGTCCGTTAGCGGCTAACATAGTAATCGGTGACCACCTCTACAATTTTGATCGAAACAATATTAGATTAACTCTAATAGATGTAGAAACTGGAAACACAACACCTATTTATGATTTTGCAAAATCAATACCCGAAGGTTATCATATTACTAACTTTTTGGAAATAACAGAAGAGGGCGTATTATTTGATGCTTTCAGAACATCTGACAAAATGAATGTGGTTGCATCAATCGATGTAAATAAAGAATTCACTATTCTTCAAGAAAGTTACGGAGCAGTTGAAGTGTTAGTATCAATGAATAATTGATTCGCTTTTGGAAAAACAAATACAACAGGGTGGATATATATTTAAATTAGATATCCACCCCATACAAGAATATCTACTTGCTTATTACGCACTCAACGTAACAGTTATAATTAAATTAATATATTAACTAAAAACGGTCAACCCTATTTAGGGAAGGTCAAAAGTCAATATTATAAAATCAAAAACCTAACATCAAAATATCATACATATCTATGTAGATTTAGGATATTGATTAGCATCAGAAGTTAAAAACAATGGATTTAAAACCCACACTCTCTTCCCGTATCAGTATGCACAACATACATAGCATATTGTACTCAGCTCAAGGCGATGAAGTAAGAAAACAAGAACTATACAATTTGCTTTATGACAAAGATGATATGGTAGCTTATCAAGCTGCATGGGTGATGACTCACTATTCACTCCATGAGAATGAGTGGCTATATGATAAACAAAATGAATTAATTGATGAGGCTATGAGTTGTAAACACACAGGCAAAAGAAGATTGATTCTTTCGCTATTATTTAGACAACCAATGGCTAATCCCACTAGAGTAGATTTTCTTGACTTTTGCCTTGAGCGAATGGTTTCGAAAAGAGAACCAGTAGGCATACGATCACTTTGCATGAAATTGGCTTACGAACTTTGTCGCCCTACACCCGAACTTGTGCAGGAACTCAAAACCATACTTGAGATAATGGATGGAGAGTTATCACCAGGAATACAGGCAGTGAGAAATAATATACTTAAGGCGATGAAAAAACGTATCAGCTTGCAGATTATATAAATACACTTTTAGGACACTTGTCTTAAAATTATTATACTCACCTTTGAAGAATTATAAATATTTTACTCATAAACCTCATAAAAACCACACAATTATGAATACAAATAAATTACATTTTGTAGTGATATTGATGATAGCCATGTTTACAGCATCGTGCAAAGATGATATTGATCACACAATAATCACTCCTGAACAACTGCCGGAGAAAACAACAACATTTCTAGCTAAATACTTTCAAGACGATGACATAATTTCAGCTAATAAATATGATATCGATATTACTAACAAAGAACACTTGTACTTGGTCAATCTTAAAGACAATATTCAACTACATTTCAATAACGAAGGAGAATGGCTTGAAATAAATACTCCCAATGGATTGTCAGAAGCAGGAAAAGAGATTATATTTGAGAAACTTCCTTCATATGTTGACATAAAGGAGGAGTTTAACAACTATTACTCCAACCAAAAAATCACTCGACTAGTAAATGATACCGATGATGAAATTCAATTTATATTGGACAACAAGTATTCCTCATATATTATTGACGCACATGAGGGCACAACATATGCTGACATGTATGCAGAAG
>JAAYFB010000190.1 GCA_012728465.1 Proteiniphilum sp.
GGGTTGTGTATAATTGAGATTGTTCCGTTTAAATAATAGTATTTCTTTCTTACATTGATTATCAAAACGGAGTTTCATTATTATGTTTTTTGTTTAATTATATTTAGACCTTGTGATCCTTTTATGTAACTATTCAGCCAAAATCAAATAGCTTTGCTCGCATTCAAAAGAGTGCGAGTATAGCATCAAAAGGCGATTGATCATTTTTCCAAGCGGTATCAGTTATGGAATGTAGTGTCATAAAAGCATCGGCCCCATTGTCTGAACGGAATGTTCCACTGATTTTCTGTTTTATCTTCAGTTTTCGGATTCCTCTCTCGCTGCCATTATTGTTGGATGGTATATCTGGATTTTCCAAGAAGTTGAAAATATAATTCCTGCACTTTATCAATCCATTGCGAAGCCGGTCAAAATCTTTTTTTAAATGTCCCAAACTTATTTTCAACAAGTCATCTAGTTTTTTCAACCATGGAGAAGCATCTATCTTTGTGGAAGGGTTCTCTTTTCGTTTATGTATGGTTTCCTTGAGTAGTTCTTCGACCTTTTTTGACCAATCCTGGTTGGAGTCCAATTCAGTCAAGTACTGTAATTCTCTAAGAATATGGGCTAAACAGATTTGATGGTCTTTGAAATCCAAAGCGAAGTATGCGGAATGTCTATCAGTAACGGCCGTAATGTTTTTCAACACATCTGCTCCGAATTGGTTTTCAAGAACTTTTCCAGCTCGAGAAGAAGCACGAAAAACCAATGTAGAATAAGGAGTTTGTGCAATCCAAGACCAATCGAGACGTCCGTTACAGTAGCAGCCTGACTCATCGAAACCAACAACAGAAGACCCTCTGATGTAGTCTTTTATTAATTTCATTGCAGGTTCTGCCTTCGTTTTTGCTACTTGAATGATGTTACTTATCGTTCCTTGACTCATCTCTATGCCGAATATTGTCTTTAGTAATGACTGCAAACGTTCATAAGGAACGCATTGCACAACATTGAGATATGTTACCAATGCCTGAATGTTTTTACTAAAAGTAATATCATTTCCGCCACGCTTTTTAGGAGCATAAGGACGGTTATGGCAACCACAACTGCATACCTTAGCAGAATGACGATGCTCATTTATAATGGGAGCAATCAAAGGTATATCGATTTCTTGAGTTGTGTATTCCAATGTTGCTTCCAGAGCAGATATATCTCTGCCACAATCTTGGCAATAATGAGAAGAGTGGTCAATGACCTGATCAGGTATATCAACCATTTTACGAGTGCAACCCTGGTGTCCTAGTTGTCCACCAACTGGCTTGTCAGACTTTTCGCGGAGAGACTTGGTTCGTCTGATTGCTTCAGTCTTCACATTCTCCTTGCTTGGTGGAATACTGCTATTGTTGCTGTTTTTTTGTGGCTGTTCATACTTGGATAGACAATTGCGTAGCAAGGAGTTTTCCTTTTTGAGTGCTCTTATCTGTTTTGATTGAGCTTCTTTATTACGGTTTAATTGACATATCTCAGCATGTTGCGAATCGACGGTTTGACGCATCGAATCCAATTCTTTAAATAGATATTTAAGAGTTTTTGATATGTCCGTAACTTGCTCATTCATGGTTACAAAGATACAAAAAGAGAATGATATAAGAAAGGAATTAAATGATTTTATTAGGGTTAATATGTTAATAATCAATATATTATATGATTAAAATAAGTGTAAGTAAAGAACCTTATACCCTCATATTATAATGTCTTTTGATGAATACTAAATTCTTAAAAATTTAGGCTGAATAGTTACCAAAGACTATTTAAACAAATCGTTTTCTTCTAATGAAAATCCATTCAAAAAATCCACAGTCTTCATGCGTCTTCTTCCTTCAACTTGCAGTTTCAAAACAGTGATAAAACCATTGCTGACAGCCACATTCAATTGTTTAGGATGAGGCTGCACAATTGTACCAATACTATAGTTGTGCTTTTCTATGATTGGTTGCACATCAAATATTTTAATATTAAACGATTCGCCATCTCTCACCAATGTAGTATGAGCAGCAGGGTAGGGCGATAGCCCTCTTATGAAATGGTCAACCTCGTAA
>JAAYFB010000191.1 GCA_012728465.1 Proteiniphilum sp.
CAGAATGGAATCATCAAAATGTGGTTCGCGATTTAACATAACTGCTCTGCATTGCCAAAATGTCTTAACACAAAATCAATATACCATTTAGCATTAGACAAATCGTTTAAAGCATTTTAACAATGCAGTCCTGCATTGCAAAAAAGGTCTAACACATTTTCATTATACCATTTGGTATTGACAATTCGGGTACAACATTGGTGTCTTTCAGCCTGAATTATGTTAAATGTGATTTGTTTTGCACTTGCCAATTAAGTTAAATAATTAACTATTCAAAAAGATGTATGTTTTCATGAGCAATTTTGCCCAATTTTGACTGTTTCAGTATAAGATTTCATTTTTATAGAATAAAGAGATGTTGAATGCAGACACTGAACCTACATAAAGGAATATAAGACGCTGCGGAGCTAAAAACAAAAATGAAATCTACCAAGTAGTTAGGTAAGCACCACTCGGTAGATTTCAACACTTTGACTTTACTTGATTATTATTTTGGTCAAGAAATTATTTCAAGAAACCTCCAAGTAAATCATCTATAACATTGCCATCTTTATTCTTGTCAAGCATGCCCGTAACCATACCCATTAGGCCCCCACCCGATGACTTTTTGCTCGTTGTTGCACCAGTGCTTCCAAGAAGCCCCCCAAGCAAATCACCGAGTCCACCAGCTGATGTTTTACTTTGTTTCTTTTGTTGTCCTACAAAAGCCATAACTATAGGTGCAAGCGTAGAAAGTAGTGGTCCTATCTTATCAATACTTAGTCCTGACTTAGCTGCTACCCCTTTTTCAATAGCACTTTTATTAGCACCAAATATATGGTCCAGAATTCCATTACCATCCTGTTGCACGGCCGATGATTGGTTTTGAAGAATGTTACCCAAATTGTCAAGCAGAGAGCCATCGTGTTTTGAGTCAAGAGCTTTGTTTAAGCTCTCAGCACCTTTAGATGATTGAGAGTTCTTTGCTAATCCCGCCAAAATAGCTGGAACAGCTACGCCTATGGCCGATGTTGTTTCTGTTTTACTCATCCCCAACTGAGATGACACGCTGCTAACAACGTTTTGTCCTAAAGGACCATTTAAAAGATCTGTTAAGTCCATGATTTAAATTGTTTTATTTAGTATTCGTCAAATATAAGAAACAAAACTACATGATATATAGTTTTCATCATAAAGGAATTAATATGTGGAAATATGTCTCATTCATTAAATAAAGAAGAATAAAAAGAGTACTTTTGTTTTTCTGATATAGAATACAAAACATTTAATGAAGGTAAGGGTTTTAGATATTAATATAACTTATATCAACAAAACAATACTTCAAAGTCATTTTAGATTACAATGAAACAATATAAAGATTTGCTCCAATTAGTTTTGGATGAAGGTATTAAGAAAGAGGATAGAACTGGTACAGGAACCACTAGTATTTTTGGACATCAAAGCAGATATAAGATGAGTGACGGCTTCCCAGTTCTTACTACCAAGAGGCTTCACTTAAAATCAATCATTCATGAATTATTGTGGTTTTTAAATGGTGATACCAACATCAAGTATCTTAATGATAATGGTGTGCGCATTTGGAATGAGTGGGCTGACGAGTCGGGCGATTTAGGACATATTTATGGTTATCAGTGGCGTTCGTGGCCAGATTATTCAGGCGGACATATTGATCAAATTAAAGAAGTTGTTGAAACCATTAAAACTAATCCAGATTCTCGAAGAATCATTGTTAGTTCGTGGAATGTGGCAGATATACCTAATATGAAATTGCCTCCATGCCATGCTTTCTTCCAGTTTTATGTGGCTGACAATAAACTTAGCCTGCAACTGTATCAACGCAGTGCAGACATTTTCTTGGGAGTACCATTCAATATTGCATCATATGCACTATTGTTGAAGATGATGGCACAAGTTACAGGTCTTGAGGAGGGTGACTTTATACATACTCTTGGTGATGCTCACATATATTCTAATCATATGGAACAGGTAAACCTACAACTGTCACGTGAGTTGAGAGCTCTTCCTGAAATGAAAATAAATCCTGATGTTAAAGATATTTTTGACTTCAAGTTTGAGGATTTCGAGCTTGTTGGTTACGACCCACATCCTAGCATCAAAGGTGAAGTAGCAATATAATGATTTTAATATGAATAGATATAACATAGGTGCTGTGGTGATTGTAGATAATAACAATGCCATTGGCAACAAAGGTGATTTACTTTGCCATTTGCCAAACGACTTGAAGCACTTTAAGAAGGTCACAACGGGACACACAGTTATCATGGGGCGACGCACATTCGAGTCGCTACCTAAAGGTGCCCTACCCAACCGCACTAACATTGTTGTTTCATCAGCCAATGCTGACAATTTTCCTGATTGCATTGTGGTAAAGTCAATCGATGAGGCACTTGCCAAGTGCCAACCCGAGGATGAGATATTTATCATCGGTGGTGGTCCGCTGTATAATGCCACCATCACAATAACTGATAGTTTATATCTAACTCGTATTCATCACTCCTTCGAAGAGGTTGATACATACTTCCCAGAGATTGACTTTGATGAATGGCAGCTAGTGGAAGAAGAACACCATAAGGCTGATGATAAGCATAAGTATGATTATTCGTTCTTGAAATATGTGAGGAAGTAATTTATACATTTGTTAGCAAACAAACTCGTACTACCCCCTCTTTAGGAAACTAGGGGGTAGTATGAGCCTAACCTATCGGGCGAAAAATGTTTTACGCTGCTAATAACCAACAGCTATCTTATCAAACTCCCCCTCTCTTGATCTTTAATCACCGTCAATGTCATTGGGATACGTTCTTTAAGTTCTTCCACGTGCGAGATGATACCCACAATCTTATTCTCTTTGTTAAGATTGAGAAGAGTTTCGAATACAATATTTACAGAGTCGGAGTCTTGAGTACCGAAACCCTCATCAATAAAGAAAAAGTTCTTGTCGGCCTTAGCATTTGTCTGCACACTTTCGGCCAATGCAAGTGCTAACGAAAGAGATACCTGAAATGCTTGCCCACCAGATAGTGTTTTCACACTCCTACTTCGTCCCTCATTAAGGTAGTCCACAATCTCAAAGTCATTATTCTCATTTATTTGAAGTCTCAACTGATTGCGTGTCATTCTGCGGAAACGCTCATTGGCATGATCGCACAATTGTGCCAAGTATATTGATGACACATACTGCACAAAGCCTTGTGCCTTGAATAGATTTGTCATTATTCGTAGATTATCAGCACGCTTACTAAGCAGCTCTTGCTCTTTTATTAGTTCTTTCTTTTCTGCTAGTAGTTTATTGAGACGCTCCAAGTCTGACTTCAACTTAATCATCCTATTGTTGCTCTCATCTAGTTTGTGCTTCGAGGTGTGCCATGCAATCTCCTGTTCTTCAAACTTAGAGTTGTCATATTCTTCTTTAGCTAGTTTATCCTCTAAATCTTTTATTTGATTTTTTAGGGTTTCAAACTCAATAGTGAACTTATTTATTACCGCACGCTCTTTAGCAACATCTATCTTTTGCGACAAAATATCTTCTACACTCTTTGCGCTTTCGTAGCCCTCGCTGTATAGTTTAGACTCCATGTCATTGGTTAGCTCCGAAACTATATCTTTTGTTATTTTGATGCGCTTTAGCAGGCTATCGACAGATGTTTTCTGAGAGGCAATTGTTTTGTCAATATCCGTAATGTCTGAGTTCAATATTTTGTATTGCCTCTCGGTGCTATCATTCTTTTCTTTTAATGCAAATATTATTTTTGTTATGTCACCGATTTTATGTTCTTTGTAATCTTCGAACTTTAAAGCTTTTAGATATGAAATGTTACTCGCTATTTTAGTACTAAGCTCTGCTTCGGTTCTTTTAAACTCATCCAATGC
>JAAYFB010000192.1 GCA_012728465.1 Proteiniphilum sp.
AAAGAACTACTAAATGGCAACTAAACTGCGTTTACAAAGAAGAGGACGTAAAAATTACGCTTTTTACCAGATTATCGTTGCAGATAGCAGAGCTCCACGGGATGGAAAGTACATTGAAAGGATAGGTTCATATAATCCGAACACAAATCCTGCTACAATCACTTTAGACTTCGACAGAGCTTTGTATTGGCTGCAAGTAGGTGCTCAACCCACCGACACCGTTCGTAACATTTTATCAAACGAAGGTGTTTTACTAAAAAAACACCTCATAGGTGGTGTCGCAAAAGGTGCTTTTGATGAAGCCGAAGCAGAAAAAAGATTTGATGCTTGGAAAAACAATAAGCAACTTGAGACCAGCAAGGTTATTAGCGAAACTGCTGAAGCAATTCGTGCAGAAGAAAAGGCTCGACTAGAGGCTGAAAAGGAAGCAAACAAGAAAAAAGCTGAAGAATTAGCAAAGAAAAAAGCCGAAATAGAAGCAGCAAATAATCCTGTTGAGGAGGAAGCTGAAGTCGCAACTGAAACCGAAGAAAATAAAGAAGCCGAAGAAGAAACTGCTGCTGAATAAGCATATCTTTCTCGCAATAATATTTAAAATGAGGGTGTGTCAAAAATGGCACACCTTTTTTTCGTTTTAAAGAATAGTTTTTAGTGGTAAATTGTCATAATTTTCAGTAGAGAAAGTATGAGGTATGGTTAATAAGGAATATTTTCTACAGCGAACATATTATCATTCTATAAATGTATGATTTTTATTGCAAGTGAGATATAGTCAGTGAAAAAACACACCAATAAGTATATTTTCTTGAAAGTAAATAAAGATACAGTCACAGACTAGTATATACAAATAATTACATACACATATTTAAAAATAAAATATCTGTCACACAATAAAACTAATATAGATAAAAAACACTTTGTGAGAACAGCATTTTATAGCAAATAAATATTTAAATATCACACAATCATGTTAAATATCATTTAAAATCAGGCTTTTTCGTGGTATTTTATAATTTTAAGGCGAGATGTTAAACAAAAGCGGAATTAATTTGTTAAATTTGAAGACTAAAGCGATCTTTAAAATTTTATTATTGTCATTTAAATACGAAAATAAGTAAGAAATAAGTATGAAAAAATCAACTATTTGGCTACTTGCGGTAGTAATGTTTATAGCCTTTTTTTCGTTGCTTTTTCTTCAGGTCAGATATATGAAAACAAGTATGTCTGTCAGAACTGATCAATTCAATGAAATGGTTAAGCGAAGTCTCATTAACGTATCGAGAGATTTAGAACAAGATCAAACTCTTCGATTTCTGGAAGAAGATATGGCCGAATCGGAAAGCAGATACTCTAAATACTCACAGCAAGGTGGCACTTCGGGAGTTGTCTCAAAGCATTCGCAAACTATAATATCACATCAAGATGGTAGCGAAACAAGAATAGAGCAAATAACTCAAAACCAAAGCACCCTAAGTCAAATTGGAAAAAGCGGAGTATTCTTATCACCAAGAGGCAATGCAAACTCCAATTCGATTTCAAAAACATCATACGATTTACAACAATCATTGTCAAAACGATATTTGCACGAACAGGGATTGCTTAACGAGGTTATTCTAAAAATACTGTACAGAGCTAGCAACGAACCCATAGAGGATCGAATCAATTTCTATGACTTAGATAAGTATATACGTTCAGAGTTACTTAACAATGCTTTGAATGTGCCATACAGCTTTCAAGTAATAGATTACAACAATCGAGTTGTGTATTCATCACCTGGATTTTCTAATAAAGATGAAAAGTCTATTTATACACAAATACTTTTCCCAAATGATTCGCCCTCAAAATTAAACAGGCTTAGAGTCTATTTTCCAACAAAAAGAGACTTTGTATTTAGTGAAATTTCATTCTTTATGCCTTCTTTGATTTTCACACTAATTCTTTTAGTGACATTTATTTTCACGATAGCTAACTTATTCAGACAAAAAAGATTGTCAGAGATGAAAAATGACTTCATAAATAATATGACCCACGAGCTCAAAACTCCTGTATCAACTATTTCGTTAGCTGCTCAAATGCTACGAGATGTATCGGTTACAAAATCACCTGATGTTTTCAAGCACGTTACAGGAGTAATAAACGATGAAACCAAACGGTTAGGTTTTCAGGTCGAGAAAGTATTACAGATGTCATTATTCGACAAACAAAGAACCACACTTAAAGTGAAAGAAGTAGATGTAAACGATATAATTGTAAGTGTTGCAAACACTCATGTACTGAAGGTTGAAAAGTTTGATGGAAAGCTTGACATAGATTTAGAAGCGGACAATACTATAGTAAGCATTGATGAGATGCACTTTACAAACGTATTATTCAATCTATTAGATAATGCACTAAAATATAAAAGAGAAGATATTCCACCAGTACTGATGATTAGGACACGGAATGAAGGAAACAAAATCATCATTTCAGTAGAAGACAATGGAATAGGCATAAAGAAAGAAGATGTAAAGAAAATATTTGACAAGTTCTACAGAGTAACTACTGGAAACCTGCACGATGTTAAAGGTTTTGGATTAGGACTTGCATATGTAAAAAAAATCGTAACAGATTTAAATGGAACAATTCGAGCAGAAAGCGAATTGAATAAAGGAACAAAATTTATTATTAGTTTACCCACAATAACACAAAAATGATATGGAAGAAAAATTAAGACTATTTTTATGTGAAGACGATGAGAATCTAGGTATGTTGCTTAGAGAGTATCTACAAGCAAAAGGTTTCGAAACGGACCTATTTCCTGATGGAGAGGCTGGATTCAAAGGATTCGTAAAAACAAAGTATGACTTGTGCATTGTTGACGTAATGATGCCAAAAAAAGATGGTGTAACTCTTGTAAAAGAGATAAGAAGCGTAAACACAGAAGTACCAGTTATTTTCTTAACTGCAAAAAACATGAAGGATGACATCCTTGAAGGTTTCAAAGCAGGTGCTGATGACTATATCACAAAACCATTTAGCATGGAGGAGTTGGTATTTCGTATCGAAGCAATTATACGCCGTGTGAAAGGCAAAAAAGCAAAAGAGCAACAACTTTACAAATTTGGCAATATGACTTTTGATACACAAAAGCAAATATTAAAAATTGGTGATGTAGAAACTAAACTAACCACCAAAGAGTCTGAATTGCTTTCTCTTTTGAGTGCTCACGCTAATGACATTCTAGAACGCAATCATGCTCTAAAACAAATTTGGGAAGAAGACACTTACTTTAATGCACGTAGCATGGATGTATATATTACAAAACTACGTAAGCTATTAAAGCCCGAACCAAATATCGAAATTATCAATATTCACGGTAAAGGATATAAACTAATTGTACCTACTGAAATTGAAAATGAAAACGAGTAGTAATATACTTTGTTGACTTATATGAAAGGCCAACCCACTATGGGCTGGCCTTTTTTTGTATAGATAAATAATATCTATGCTCATTTAAAAACCAATAAAATGATGTAGCATACAAAACCAATGATTTTGGCTACCTTTGTAAAAAAATAATTTATATGATCCATTCAATGACTGGCTACGGAAAATCCGTAGTGGAACTGCCCAACAGAAAAATAACCATAGAAATTAAATCTCTTAACAGTAAACAGTTTGATCTATTTACTAGAATACCACTAATTTATAGAGATAAAGAGATTGCTATAAGAGGTCAGCTTGCAAAAAAACTAGAAAGAGGAAAGGTTGATTTATCATTTAATTTAGAGCACATTGCAAAAGATGTTTCGTCCAAAATTGATTACTCTGTAGTAAAACAGTATTATAAAGAGCTAACCACAATGGCAGGCGACTTAAATATAATACCACCTAACGACTGGTTGACAACAATCTTGCGACTACCTGAAGTAATGAAACAAGAGGTCGAAGAGATTGACGAAGATGAATGGCTTAAAATTGAAAATGCGATAAATTCAGCAACAGAGGAGCTAATAAACTTCAGAATTCAAGAAGGTGAGATGATTAAAAATATTCTTACAGAGAAGATTGAGAATATACGCACACTTCTGCTAAGTATCGATCCTTTTGAGAATGAAAGAGTAGAAAAGATTAAATCTAGAATTTATGATAATCTATCTCAACTTGAAAATGTAGAGTATGATAATAATCGCTTCGAACAAGAAATGATATTCTACATGGAGCGACTGGATGTGAACGAAGAAAAATCAAGATTGACAAATCACCTAGATTACTTCATAAAAACAATGAATGAGGATAAAGCACAAGGAAAGAAACTGGGCTTCATTACTCAAGAAATTGGAAGAGAAATTAATACACTTGGCTCCAAATCAAACCATTTTGAGATGCAAAAAATAGTTGTTCAAATGAAAGACGAGCTAGAGCAAATAAAAGAACAAATACTTAATGCGTTGTAAATAAAAAAATGATACTTCATTATGAGTAAATTAATTATATTTTCAGCTCCTTCGGGCACAGGCAAATCAACGATTGTTAGATATTTAATCGAGTTAGATTTAAATCTTCAGTTTTCTATTTCTGCCACTAGCAGAGAACCACGTGGCGAGGAAAGAGATGGAAAAGAATATTTTTTTATCTCTAGCGATGAATTCAAAAATAAAATTGCTAACAATGAATTTCTTGAATATGAAGAAGTTTACAAAGATAGATTTTATGGAACTCTGAAAAGCAATGTTGACTCTATATTGGCTGAAGGAAAGAACGTGGTATTTGACATAGACTGCGTAGGTGGGCTTAATGTAAAGAAGATATATGGAGATAGAGCACTAGCCATATTCATTATGCCCCCTTCAATTGAAGCTCTTCGAGAAAGACTGGAAAAACGTGGGACTGATACTCCTCAGGTTATAGAAAGCAGATTGGCTAAAGCCGAGTACGAAATTAGCTTCTCCCCTCAATTTGACATAATAATTGAAAATGATGATTTTGATAAGGCAAAGGAGGAAACCTACGATGCTATCAAAAAGTTTATAAATTCATAGTACTATCTAATAAATATCACTCCTATGAGGTATATTAAATTTATATTAGTATCACTGTTGCTAAATTTATATTCCGTTACGTTTGCGTCAACAGTTGAAAAGAACACCATACTATATTCATTAAAAGATAGTACAGAGTTGTTCTTTGATATATACTCGCACGGAAACAATACATTTGAAACTCAACCTTGCATAATCTTTGTATTTGGTGGAGGATTTAAAGAGGGAACACGTGATGACTCACTATATACTAATTACTTTCACTATTTTGCTCAAAAAGGCTTCAAAGTAGTTTCAATAGACTATAGGTTAGGCATGAAAAACCAAAAAGCACCGAGCTTATTTAATAACAAGCCTATACAACAAGCAATCTCTCTAGCTGTTTCGGACTTATATTCCGCCACAAAGTTTATCATTGATAATTCAGAGGAATTAAATATAGATACAAATAAGATAATAATTAGCGGATCGAGTGCTGGTGCCATAACAGTGCTACAAGCAGACTACGAAAAGAGAAACAATATGCCATCAGCAAATCTGTTAAGTAAAGATTTTCAATACGCAGGGGTGTTATCCTTTGCAGGATCTATATTTAGCACACAAGGAACCCCCAAATATAAAGTAGCACCAGCTCCCACACTATTTTTTCACGGAAGTGCTGACAAACTAGTTCCTTACAATAAGATAAGATTTTTCAGTAAAGGTATGTTTGGCTCTAAGCCTCTAGCAAAGCAATTTAAAAAGAATAAATACCCATACGCCTTCTACACGATGAAAGATATAGGCCACGAAGTATCGGAATACCCAATGAATGATTTCTTGATAGAAATAGACAACTTTATTCAAAGATTTATTATTGAGAAAAATCAATGGCTCCTAGATACTACATTAAAGGACATGGACAGATATTCAAACAAATCAGATACTCCAAAAAGCTATTTCGATTAGTACAAACACCTAAAGAAAATTATCGTAATAGCAACAAACAATTTGCAATGCAAAAAATAATAGAAAAATATCTACTGCCCATATCAATGGCTATAGGCATATTGTTTCACAAATATATAGCACTACTTTCGCCTGCAACGCCATACCTTTTATTAGTAATGCTATTCATCACCTACAGCCGACTATCTCTTGGGGAGATCAGATTCAACAAACTTCATTACTGGCTATTGGCCGTTCAATACTTAGGAAGTATAATAATATATCTATTATTGCGAAATGTAAATGAAACACTAGCACAGGCCACTATGATATGTGTATTAGCACCAACTGCTACATCTGCTCCAGTAGTGGTAGGATTGCTAGGTGGCAACATTGCCTCTGCTACTGCCTTCACACTGCTTAGCAATCTGTTGCTTGCCATTTTGGCACCACTATATCTTACGTTGATAGGAAACGCCAATACTGATATTCCATTTATTACATCATTCATATTTATTTTAAAAAAAGTAGTACCAATACTTATTGTACCTTTTCTATTAGCAGTATTTCTACAAAAGGCATCTCCAAAGCTACACAGCAAAGTTAAATCGATGCAGATAGTATCATTCTATGTTTGGGCAGTGGCACTAACTATAGTTTTGGGTAACGTTACTAGCTTAGTAATTAATAAATCAAGTAATAACTACTCCATAGAAATAGCCATTGGTTTAGCATCATTAATAATATGTGTTTTACAATTTATTTCGGGACGTGCCATAGGTAAAAGATTCGGTCAAACCATTGCTGGTGGTCAAGGTATGGGACAAAAAAACACTATCCTAGCCATATGGTTAACTCAAACATACCTTAATCCGATTGCATCATTAGGTCCTGGACTATACGTAGCTTGGCAAAACATCGTAAACTCATATCAAATATGGAAGAAAAAACAATCTGAATAAGCTTTTAGCATTTCAATAATACTTCACAACCCATTTCGCTATCATCATTACTACCTGATAACACAAGCCCATCTATGTTGTACAACATAAAAGACAGTCAATACTTTTTCACTATTATTTATTAACTTGCATCGCAAATAATTAGTATATCTATGTATAAATAACCATACAAGCATAGATATTTTAATAATTGAAACTTATAAATTTACATACTTAAAAATTTTATCAATCATGAAAGTTTACAAAACTAACGAAATCAAAAACATTGCTATTGTTGGCAATTCGGGATCAGGTAAGACCACTCTCGCCGAAGCTATGCTTTTCGAGTGTGGTCTTATAAAACGACGTGGTACAATAGATGCTAAAAACACCGTAAGTGATTATTTTCCAGTTGAAAAGGAATACGAATATTCGGTATTCTCGACCGTACTAACATACGAATGGAAAGACAAACTAATGACTTGGATAGACTGCCCAGGGTCAGACGACTTTTCGGGTAACATATCATCTGCGCTAGCAGTGACAGACATGTCTGTTATGCTAATAGATGCAACAAGTGGTGTAGAAGTGGGTACAATAAATCAATTTAGACAAATTGAGAAGCTAAACAAGCCTCTAATGTTTGTTATGAACCAACTTGACCATGATAAAGCCGATTACGAAAATACTCTTGCTAACCTTAAAGAACACTACGGAAACAAACTAGTACCCATACAATATCCAACTGGAAGTGGAGATTCTTTTGATGGAATTGTTGACGTACTGAAACAAAAATATTATAAATGGACACCAGGAGCTACTGCGCCAGAAGTTCTAGATATTCCTGAGAGCGAAAGAGAAAAAGCGGATGAGCTATATAGAGTATTATTAGAAGCTGCTGCCGAAAACGATGACACTCTTATGGAGAAATACTTCGATCAAGGCATTCTCACAGAAGAAGAAATGATTAAAGGAATACAACTAGGACTTATAAGCCGAGGAATGTTTCCTTTATTCTGCATATCAGCAGAAAAGAACATGGCCGTACACAGGTTAATGAACTTTTTGAGCCTTGCAGCACCATCACCTGACCAAATGGAAGGTAATGAAAACACTAATGGCGATATAATAAAAGCAGATTCTAGTGAGCCAACTAGCCTGTTTTTCTTCAAAACTACTGTAGAACCGCACATCGGCGAAGTTTCTTATTTCAAAGTAATGAGTGGTAAAGTGAAAGAGGGTGATGATTTATCAAATGCTGATAGAAACTCGAAAGAGAGATTAGCACAATTATATTTAGTAGCTGGGCAAATTCGTGAAAAAGCTGTAGAGCTTGAAGCAGGAAGCATAGGTGCTGCAGTAAAACTAAAAGATGTACGTACAGGAAACACTCTTAATGCTAAAGGAAGTGATAATAAATTCAACTTTATAAAATATCCAACACCAAGATACAGAAGAGCCATTAAAGCCAAACTTGAGGCAAACTCTGAAAAGTTAAGTGAAGCACTTACCAGAATGAGAGAGGAAGATCCTTCATTAATTATTGAAGTATCAAAAGAGCTGAGACAGACAATTGTTTCAGGGCAAGGTGAATTCCATCTTAAAACTATGCGCTGGAGACTGGAGCATAACGATAAACTAGAAATTGACTTCATGGAGCCACGCATTCCATACAGAGAAACAATTACTAAACAATCTCGTGCCGACTATCGTCACAGAAAGCAATCTGGTGGAGCAGGACAGTTTGGAGAAGTGCATCTAATTGTTGAACCTTATGTTGAAGGGGCTCCAGTACAAGATACATACAAGTTCAATGGTCAAGAATTTAAAGTACAATCACGCGATGTGCAAACGATTAACTTAGACTGGGGAGGCAAACTAGTTTTTGTAAATAGTATTGTTGGAGGATCTATTGACACTAGGTTTTTACCCGCCATTCTGAAAGGAATAATGGCCCGTCTTGAGCAAGGACCATTAACAGGATCATATGCACGCGACGTAAGAGTAATTGTATATGATGGGAAAATGCACCCAGTTGACTCAAATGAGATTTCATTCATGCTTGCTGGTCGCCACGCATTTAGCGAAGCCTTTAGAAATGCTGGTCCTAAAATTCTAGAACCGATCTACAATGTTGTAGTTTCTGTACCTAGTGATTATATGGGCGATGTAATGAGCGACCTACAAGGACGCAGAGCAATGATTATGGGTATGGAAAGCGACAAAGGTATTGAGAAGCTAAATGCAAGAGTGCCACTTAAGGAGATGTCAAACTACTCAACATCATTAAGCTCAATAACTGGTGGTAGAGCTTCATTTACAATGAGCTTTGCAGAATACGAACTTGTTCCTTCAGACATTCAAGAGAAGTTACTAAAAGAGTATGAGGAGCAAAACAAAGAAGACTAATGCATAGTCATTATAACTACAATAATCTCAGAGACAGCCATAAATGGCTGTCTCTATTTTTTGCAAACCATAAGTCTAAAAAAATAATAAAAAAAGAAATGCAGAATAATGGATATAACGTTCTGAGTGTTTTTTTTAAAAAGTATCTGACAAATAATTTGAAGTAGTATTATCCAAATATATAATCAGAAAACAAGCACATCATTGAATAGTTTTTTAATTGCAATACCAAAGAACTCGAACCCAGAAGGTGTCTAAATATTCTGCCACAATTCAAAACAACATCTTTTTGTTTTCCTATATTCACAATACCCTTTTACATACATGAATTATAACTTTCACTCAATTTGAAACATAAAACACAAACGCCTTTTAGTTGAAAAGGTTGTGAATGAGAACCTATCCATTATTTCGTGTATTATAATTATAAACTACAGTAATTCATTCTGGTTTCACATTTCTAAATTGTATTTATGCTATCAGACCATTGAACTGCAACTATGACATGTAATGTTTTAAGCAGTTGACTGTGACTTGTCATGATTATTTTTGTATTAAAGATTAATGACTCGAGAATACTAACAAGTATAAATGGAATTTATACAATTCACTGGTGAATGACGACAATTCCTTTTTATTTATAACCTAATAATGAGTGATGAAACACAAATACGAATATAATGATGACTTGACACTACAATTATGGCTTAATTCGCACTTGTGATCATTAGTAAAAGAACAAATCCTCAAAGAACACAAATATATATATTCAACAGAAAATCTTAGCACATAACAATAATGTGTAACACCTATATTTGCGACTCATATCGTTGCCCAAATAGTACAACGATTATTCTGTTATAAGTTTTAGGATTATATAATTTGCAAAGTAGTTATATTTTTGCGTTAATGGTTATTTTAGATTCTTTTGTATAATAAAGACGAGCCTAATTTCTTAAATAATTAAGAAAAAACAAATGGTGCTAATACTTTTAAAAGTTATATATATGTACTACTTTTGTAGTATAATAAAATACAATTTTCAGACAAATAATATGAACAAGCTAATGTCTTCGTTTTTTATTCTATTCATAACAATATCAGTCTATGGACAAGAATTACAGGGTTGCTACATCAATAACAACGACTCGTTATCTTTTACGAACAATAAAGTTGTGTTTAGCTTAAGTGATTTCGGTGCACTATCAACACGAATCGTAGGTGAAGGCACTTACAAATATAATGACAAATTTTTGCTTATAAACACAAAAGAATATTCGGGCAACAAATCAACTTATAAAATGCATGAATCGTCTAAAAACGAGGAGCAAGCTATCACAGTATTCAGTTTAGACGGATACCCATTCAAGGGAGTATTGATAGAGTTTCTATCAGCCTCCAATAAGGTGCTGGGGCAATCGCTTACTGATGATAATGGTAAAGCCACTCATCCTAGCAATGACAAAATTAAAAAAATAAGAGTAACTAGCATGGGCTATGATGGTATTGATTTTGAAAACAAACGAGGAAATGATTTTTCTATAGTATTGGCCAAAAACACGGTGATTGAAAATCAAACTGTTGTATTGGAACTAACTAACTCTGAAAGTGAGGATGAAGAGGCTCTTTCGGTAAGGCTATTATCAGATAATTTCGATGAGGACAAAAATTTAGATAAGGCTTTAAATAAATTGCAAAAAAGAGCAGACAAATCAAATATGCTGAGCAAGAAACTAACGAAAGAGTACATTTCAGAATTTTATAATAACTAGAAGACATATTATTCATTTAAAATATATGAGCCCCACTGATTATTAAATCAATGGGGCTCTTTTTATATTTTAAAGAAATTTCTTTTTTGCTACACCGTTTCACCTAAAACAATTGAGATTGGCATGATGAAGAAGAGTGGTGTAAACAAATAGTGTTATCTAAACTACATATAAAGAACTAATAGACTCATTATTTAGAACTCTACTAATAGCATTTGCGAACATATCTGCTACAGACAAAACTTTCACCTTACTACAGTTCTTATTGTATGGTATGCTATCAGTGAATATAATTTCGTTAAGTGATGAGTTTTGCACTCTTTCGCTTGCTGGGTCAGACATTACGGCATGGCTAGCAATTGCTCTTACAGACTTAGCTCCATTCTCCATCATCAGATCAGCAGCCCTAGTCATAGTGCCTGCAGTATCTACAATGTCGTCAATCAATAATACATCCATTCCAGTTACATCACCAATGATTTGCATATCCGATATTTCATTAGCTTTCTTTCTTAGCTTATAGCAAATAACCATTGGGCAACCTAAAAACTTAGCATACGCACTTGCACGCTTAGTTCCACCTACATCAGGAGTAGCAATAACTAAATTTTCTCGATCGAACGACTTCATGTAATCGACGAATACACCAGAAGCATACAAGTGATCTACAGGAACATCAAAAAAGCCCTGAATTTGGTCTGCATGCAAGTCCATAGTTATCAAACGATGAATGCCTGCTGCTGCCAACATATCTGCGATCAATTTCGCTCCCACACTCACACGAGGCTTATCTTTCCTATCTTGTCTTGCCCAACCAAAGTATGGAACTACAGCCACAATTGACTTTGCTGAAGCTCGCTTTGCGGCATCAATCATCAACAACAACTCCATTAAGTTGTCTGAACTGGGATATGTAGATTGAATAAGGAAAACCTGTCTTCCTCGAATTGATTCTTCGTAAGAGACTGAAAATTCTCCATCGGCAAATTTTTCTACAATCATATTGCCTAAAGGACATCCTAAACTTTTGCAAACTTTCTCGGCAAAATAGCGAGAGTTAGTACCTGAAAAAACTTTGTAAGGTAATTCTTGCATGACCTGTTGATAAAATATTTTAATAGATTATTTAAACGGACAGATAATAATTCCGTTTATTTTAATTCCCTGCAAAATTACGAAATTAAATCATCAATGTAGTCATAAAGCTAAAACTTTATATATCTCACCCGAGTTTTGGTCAACTCTTATTCGTAGAGAATTTATGTTTGAGATATTAATTATTTTTGCCGAATCAGATATAAGTGGCTTTAGAACTAAATTATCGTGTTGCTCAAATTTGAAGAAATCAATTGCTTGATTTGGTATATTCACGAGCACCTCTACAGCCCTATTGTCAAAATTAACAACTACCAAAAGAAGCTCCTTTTGATAACCTCTCAAAAATGCAAATTGCTTGGTTGAGTCAAAGTGATTATTATCATAATTAGCAGGCATCAAATCATAGAAAAGTCCTTTAGATAGTGATTCCTCGGTGTTACACAATGAAATTAATTTTGAATAAAAGCCTTTCAGTTCTTTCTCTTGATTTGTAAGTTGCTCGTTATTCCATTTTCCATCATTGTTCCATCTTCTAATTGTGTTTATCGACCAGTAATCAAAAATAGTAGTGCGTCCATCTTTACCACTAAAGCCCTCTTCATCCATTCCTGGTTCGCCAAGCTCTTGTCCAAAATACACCATCACAGGATTAGTATTAATGCATGATGATAAAATCATAGATGCTTTAGCTCTTTCACCATTTCCCAAAAAGAAATCTGATGCAACTCGCTGTTCATCATGATTTTCTATAAAGTTAACCATCTTAGTCTGAATATCTCCCACATTATTAAGTGCAAAACTTATGTCGGACGAAGGACGACATCCAGTAGCCACCTCACGAAGGGTATCATACACTCCTACTTTATCATATAAATAATCGAATGTGTTATCTTCTAAAAATGGTCGATACAAGGAAGGATTATATATCTCTGCAATAAATATTATTTCTGGATTGGAGTTCTTAATTTGTGGCACTATCCATTTCCAAAACTCTAGTGGAATCATCTCTGCCATGTCACACCTAAAACCATCCACTTTTTTCTCAGACCAGTACATAAGAATATCTTTCATCTTTAACCACGTGTCAGGAATAGGATTAAAGTGTTTTGTGCCACCACTTAAATAATCAATACCATAATTCAGCTTCACTGTCTCATACCAGTCATATATTGAGGGTTGGCTAGTAAAGCTATCATTGCCTGTAGCTTTAGCTGGAATTTCTTTATAATAACTATTTGAGCTACTATTATCTGTATCTATAAAGTTGAGCTTCAAGCTTTGATTGGGTAAATAATAAAAGTTATTTTGTGGAGAAAAAGATACGTCAATATTATCATTTTCACCAAAATCTACAACTCCATTTGGTCTATTTATCGATTTGTAATTACGTGCCA
>JAAYFB010000193.1 GCA_012728465.1 Proteiniphilum sp.
CAATTAACCAGTTAACCAATATCCAGTTGATTAATGATATTTCTCCATTGCACTACGCTACGCTACGTTTCAGTCGAAATGACACTGGCGATTAACCAATTAACCAGTTAAACAATTATTCAATTTATCAATATTTTATTATCTTTGCTTTCTAAGACCAAAAGCATCAACACTAAAACTTTATGTTCAAGCGAATTTTAATATCAGTATTTGTGTGTCTCTTTACTTTTACTGCACCCAAACTACTGGCAAATGACGATATAATAGCTCTTGTTGATAGTTTGCTCAACGAAACTCATCATACTATGAGGAGTGTGGATCTTGAGCGAACCATAGAGCTATCCTCCAAGGCATTAGCCCTAAGCAGCGATGCCAAATACGAGCGGGGGATGGTGCGCTCATATTATGTAATTGGGCAAGCACTGTTTCACAATCAAAATTACAACTCGGCGCTTTCATATCTTTCACGTGCCGAGAAGGTGAAAAACAACAAGAAATATCCCCTTTATATGGCTCAAATATATAAGGTGAAGGGACAAATATATTTTTATTTGGATATGACTAACAAGTCCTTACGCGAATTTAATAGGGCAGAGAAAACTGCGCAACTAGTCGAAAGAGATGATTATCGAGAATATATTTTGAGCCAAATATACGAGAGTTTAGTCACTGTATATGCTTTTATAGAAGATAAAGAAAAAGCTTTCGAATATATGCAGAAGGGGATAGCCATGCTCGACAAATCCGACAACGAAGATCTTACCTTTCCCAATAAGATTAATTTACTAAGCCAAATAGGAGAGTATTATCTGCAACAAAGAAATTATGAGCGGGCTACCGATTATTTAAATGATGCTATGCTATTAATAGATAAATATGAATTTCGATACAATGCATTCACCAAAAGGGTTTTAGGAAATCTTTTTTTTGATCTGAATGATTATGAGCTGGCTCTTAAGCATTATAAGGAGGCTCTTGCCAATGCTACGGATTTGGGTTTGAAGGTTGAGTATCCAATTCTTAACAGAAAGCTGTCGGAGGTTTTTGAGGCAATTGGCATGACCGACTCAGCCACTTTTTATCACAACAGACAAATTTTTACTGAAAATGAGCTTCTTCAAGAGAAAGTTAGTTCTGCTGACAAAGCATTGCACATTTTAATGGATGAGGAATCTGGAAAGACTAGAAAACGCATTGATAAAGCTCTACGAATAGCAGTGTTCACTACATTGTTGCTTAGTGTATTGGTGTTTTCGTATATGTGGAGATACCGACATCGTGTTGTAAATGAAGAAGTTGAAGCCGAAACCAGTCAGCTAAAGCAGCAGCTTAATGTGGCTTTTGATGAGGTGATGGAGTTGGCTCGAAACAACGACTCAGCTTTTATGGTTCGATTTCAAGAAGTTTACCCCAAGTTTTTCAACAAGCTTTTTAGCCTGCACCCAGATCTTACCGCTACAGACCTAAAGCTTTGTGCCATGACGTATCTTAATATCCCCACAGCCGATATTGCAAAATATACATTTGTGGAGAATAGAACCGTGCAAACCCGCCGTAGCAGGCTCAGAAAGAAAATCAACTTGCCATCTGATGTGGATTTATATGCATATCTAAAGTCCCTATAATCTTAACAGAACTAAGATATTATATTAATTATTCCTTCTTACCGAAACAATGCTTTGAAATGAAAAGATTTAGAATTATTATTTTAGCACTATTTTCAACTCTAATATTACATGCAAGTTCTGTTGACTCTATTGCTATTCGGCATGTTGATAGCCTACTCGTTCAAGCTCGAGATGCTTCACTTGAAATGGATATAAAATCATCCGTAGGGTATTCTGTAAAGGCACTTCAAAATGCACGAATCATTGATTATCAATTTGGTATTCTTCGATCATATTATTACATCGGACAAATGCTGTTTTATGATGGTGAGCTTAATGAGTCGCTCAAATATCTTACTTTGGGCGAAAAATTGAAGGTAGCCAAAGAGTATCC
>JAAYFB010000194.1 GCA_012728465.1 Proteiniphilum sp.
GCCAAATCCCGTAGGGATGGCATTATTATAGAAAAAGAATACAATAAAAGCCCCCAAAAAACCTTTTTTTCGTCCCGTATCGAAGATGCGGGACGAAAAAAAGGTTTTTTGGGGTGTACGTGGGTGCATCGTATTACCATCCCGTCAACACGGGATGATACAATAATGTCATCCCACTAAGGCGGGATTGTTAAATCGCAAACACGCAATTAATTGCTTGAATGCGAAGTATAAGAACAATGAATAACAACAACGTACGGGCTGACCTATTGTCTGCCCAATCGTATAACAATCGCTGGATTAAAATCATCATTTTAATAACCGTTCTTTCTGTAAACACTAGCTATTTTGTCGATGATGTTCATATTTAACATTAAATTCATGATATATGCTGTATTATATTGCTATATTTGCAGTTCAATTACAAATTAGAGCATTAATAGTATGATAATTAATTTTTCAGTTCAAAATTTTGGTTCTATAAAGAATAAGCAGACATTATCATTTGATGCAGATAAATCAGATAAGTTATCCGACTATTATGTTATGTCTGTTAATGGTCATAGATTGCTAAAGCTAGGATTGATATTTGGTGCAAATGCTTCAGGCAAGACAACCATATTGAAAGCATTGGATTTTTTGAGACAACTTGTATTGCACCCAATAGACAATAAGACTAGTGAGCTGAACTTTGAGCCGTTTCTTTTTGATGAAATTACTGCTAACGAGAATAGTATTATTGAATTAGACTTTGTGGATAAGATTAGATATCAATACTATATCGAGTTTAATAAAAGTGCTATCGTTTCTGAGGAATTGTATAGATATGTGGGAAGTAGTAAAAGAAAGTCTAAAGTCTTTTCTAGAACTACTGATGTTGATATGCAATTTGCAAAGATTAAAATTGGAGATGGTATTAAAATTGAAAAGAAACAAGTAGCCGCTTTAGAAACGAATACTTTATGGAATAATACTGTATTAGGCGGTTATTTGAAAACTAATATTCAATTTGAAGATCTACAAAATACTGTGAATTGGTTTAGCAATTATCTAAGGCCTACCATAATGCCTAATAGTAATTTAGAAGAATTTGTTACGGATGGTCTTCATGATAATAATATTGATAAAGAGGCAGTAGTGGATTTGCTAAAACGTGCTGACTTATATATATCAGATATAAGAACTAAAAAAATTGAGACCGAAATACCTGACGAATTGATTGATATACTAAAAAATATCCAGGCACAAAAGAGTGATAAAGCTCAAATTGATAAGAAGGTTTCAGTATCATTGGTGGAGTTTGAGCACACAGTAAACGATAAGAAGTTTTATTTATTATTAGAGCAAGAATCTGCAGGAACAAGAAGATATTACAGTTTTGCGGGCTTGCTCGTGAATATCATTAGTGAAAGTGGCGTACTGCTTATTGATGAAATGGAGTCATCTCTTCACCCTGATTTGTTTGAGCACTTCTTATTGATGTTTTTGAAAAACTCAAATGGATCGCAAATTATTGCTACTACCCATTTTAGAGAGTTTCTTAATGATAGAAGCTTATATAGAGATGATGTAATATGGTTTACTAACAAAGATAATGATTGTGCCACAGAGCTCTATTCTTTAGCAGACTTTGACTCATCAGTTATACGTGATTCTAGTAATATATTGAATGCATATAAAAGTGGTAGGTTGGGAGCCACACCCAACACGGGTGATTTATATATAGAAAAGGATTAATATTATGGCACGGAAGACACAAAGTAAAAGAGCGGTTAAGAATACCGTCGCTATGCTTGTTGATGGTCAAACGGAGACGTGGTATTTTGAAATGTTGAAGAGATTTGAAGAAGCAAGCAGAGATGTAAGAATAAACATAAGTCCGAAGATACCTCAGAGAAAAGCAATTATTGCTCAGATGGAAGAAGTTATTGAAATGGCTGAGTATCACACGAAGGTATTCTGGATAATTGACTTTGATGAAATTTTGAAGAGACAGAGAGAGTGGAATAATAAAGGTGATAGACCTATAGATGAATTTGTTAAATGTAAATCGAAAGTTGAGCGAAGATGTTCAAATGTGAGTGTTATAGTAAATAATCCATGTATCGAGTTTTGGTTTTTGTTACATTTTGAGCGTACATCTAAGTTATTTGAAAAATGCGATGATGCAACTAAAAGATTAAAAAAGCATTTAGAAAATTATGAGAAGACTGAAAGATATTTTAAAAGTAGAAAAAATGATATTTATACTAGGTTAAGGCCATTTCTAGACAAAGCTATTGAGAACTCTACGGGGCTGGGTGCCTTCGAAGAAGCAGATTCATTTAAGGCATTATCTGAAATGTATAAAATTTTTGAATCGAAAGAGATAGGATTATTATAATCCTACTACCCCTCGTTAAGGAAACGAGGGGTAATTTGTTTTTTGTTTCCAAACAAACTATGCCCACCACGTCTCCTACTACCCCTCGCTCAAAAGAAAATAACCTACCCAATAAAACCAATTGATTAGGTGTTGACAAATCCCGTAGGGATGGCATTATTATAGAAAAAGAATACAATAAAAGCCCCCAAAAAACCTTTTTTTGGGTGTACGTGGGTGCATCGTATTACCATCCCGTCAACACGGGATGCTACAATAATGTCATCCCACTAAGGCGGGATTGTTAAGTCGCAAACACGCAATTAATTGCTTGAATGCGAAGAATAGGAACAACCGAATAACAACCGAATAACTACATCGTACGGGCTGACCTATGTGTCTGTCCTTTTATCCTCTCATCCCAACAACATTTTTCTCTCGCAAAGACGATATTGTTGTTGAATCAATGATCCCGTGTCGATTGTTATTGCGGACTATCGCGAGTTGAGTTGTTAATTCTTACTACCCCTCGTTTCCTTTCCCGATGGATTATCGCGGAGAGGGGTAATTGGTTTCTTGTTTCCAAACAAGCTATGCCCCCACGTCTCCTACTACCCCTCGCTCAAAAGAAAATAACCTACCCAATAAAGCCAATTGATTAGGTGTTGACAAATTCCGTAGGGATGGCATTATTATAGAAAAAGAATACAATAAAAGCCCCCAAAAAACCTTTTTTTCGTCCCGCATCTTCGATACGGGACGAAAAAAAGGTTTTTTGGGGTGTACGTGGGTGCATCGTATTACCATCCCGTCAACACGGGATGCTACAATAATGTCATCCCACTAAGGCGGGATTGTTAAATCGCAAACACGCAATTAATTGCTTGAATGCGAAGAATAAGAACAATGAATAACAATTGAATAACTACATCGTACGGGCTGACCTATGTGTCTGCCCTTTTATCCTCTCATCCCAACAACATTTTTCTCTCGCAAAGATCCTACTACCCCTCGCTTTCGCCTGCTGCGAACACGTCCTTAACGAGGGGTAATTTGTTTCTTGTTTCCAAACGAGATATGTCCACCATGTCACTCTGACTTGAAGTAAGAGTCTCTTCGTTTAACTGGATGTTGTTGAATCAATGATCCCATCTCGATTGTTATTGCGGACTATCGAGAGTTGAGTTGTTAATCCCGTCTGAGACAAAGTGGAAGTCCCGTAATACCCAAGATATAATTTTTAGGACGGGATCATCTTTCACCCAATTAATCTTCATTGTAATTCAAAAAGAAAGTCATATATTTGTAGTCAATATCAAAATATTATCTCAATGCTCAGGCATTGATTCGTGAAAATGAAAATAAAAACTTTTGAATTTAACCCATTGGGTGTAAATACGTACATTCTGTATGACGATTCCAACAATAATAGTGGAGGGGAATGTATTGTGATTGATGCTGCCTGCATCTTTCCTGAAGAGAATGAAGAGCTAATAGACTATCTTGAAAAAAACAACTTAACAGTTAAGAGGCTTATTAATACACATCTTCATTTTGATCATATATTTGGTGTAAACCTTTTGGCTGAGAAGTATAACTTGCAGCTTGAGGCACATAAAGATGATTTATTTCTGTTGGGGAGCTTAGAGCAGCAGATGAAAATGTTTGGATTTGACTCGAGCAGAGATTATAAGCCAGAGATTGGAAATTTCTTGACAGAGAGTGATACTATTAAGTTGGGCAACCAAGAGCTTAGCATAATACATGTACCTGGACACTCGCCAGGAAGTTTGGTGTTTTACAACAAGGATGAGGATTTTGCTATTGGTGGTGATGTTTTATTTAATGGAAGCATTGGTAGAACAGATTTGGTAGGTGGTAATTTTGATCAGCTTATTGATGGGATACAGTCGAAGCTATTTTTATTGCCCGATGATACTACTATCTATCCAGGTCATGGTCCATCTACTACGATTGGTAGAGAGAAGAGGAATAACCCATTTGTGGGAACAAGAATATATTAATTGTCAACTTTTAAGTTGTAGATAGAAAAAGGATGCTTGTTGCAGAAAGTAACAACAATAATAAATACCATTTAAACTTATCATGTTATGAAAATAGAACATTTTAAGACCCGTCACATTGGGATTAAGACTGAAGATTTGAAAACAATGCTTCAGACAGTAGGCGTAGAATCAGTAGATCAACTTATTGATGAGACTATTCCTAAGGATATCAGATTGAAGCAGCCATTAGATTTGCCTAAGGCACTTACTGAGATGGAGTATGCAGATGAAATCAATAGATTGGCATCTGCTAATAAAGTTTTTACCACTTACATTGGCATGGGGTGGTATAATACTAATACCCCTGCACCAGTTTATCGAAATGTGTTTGAAAACCCTGCATGGTACACATCATATACCCCATATCAAGCAGAGATATCGCAAGGGCGTTTGGAGGCTTTAATTAACTTTCAAACGATGGTGAGTGAACTAACTGGTTTGCCATTGGCCAATTCCTCTTTGTTAGATGAGGCCACTGCTGCTGCCGAAGCTGCATCGATGATGTATGGATTGAGAAGCCGCAAGCTAGTTAAGGATGGTGTTGAGACTCTCTTTGTGGATGAGAATGTATTTCCTCAAACTTTGTCGGTACTTCGCACTCGTATGGAGTTGGTAGAGATTGAGGTTGTGGTAGGCAACTACAAGAACGTTAATTTTGAAGAGTCCAATTATTTTGGAGCCATAGTGCAGTATCCTAATAGTAATGGTAATGTGGACGATTATAGGGAGTTTGTAGAAAAGGCTCACGACAGTGAGTGTAAGGTGGCTGTAGCTACAGATTTGATGTCATTGGTGCTATTGACTCCTCCGGGGGAGTGGGGTGCCGACATTGCATTTGGTAGTAGTCAGAGATTTGGTATTCCGATGTACTTTGGTGGACCTTCGGCTGCCTTTTTTGCCACTCGTGACGAGTATAAGCGTAATGTGCCAGGTAGGATAATTGGTATATCGAAAGATGCTTACGGCAAAGAGGCTTATCGTATGGCTTTGCAAACTAGAGAGCAACACATAAAGAGAGAGAAGGCTACATCTAACATTTGTACTGCACAAGCATTACTTGCTACTATGTCATCTTTTTATGCTGTATATCATGGTCCCAAAGGATTGAAGGATATTGCAACACGTATTCACTCTACTGCTTCTTTTGTAGAAAATGCATTGAGTGGCTTTGGCTTTAAGCAAAAAAATCATACATACTTCGATACTTTAAGATTGGAGCTTCCAGACAATATTACTCAGGATAATGTGAGGGATATGGCTGAAATGCGAAGTATCAATCTTAGATATTTTGATGGTGGCGATGTGGGTATTAGTATTGATGAGACTACAGATTATAGTAAGGTTAGCGAATTGTTAGCTGTGTTTGCTATGTCAGTTGGTAGTTCGAAAGAGTTTTCGGTAGAAGATATTGATGAGAAGATCATACTTAAGCCCGAACAATTGAGAAAGAGCCCTATATTGACTCACGAGAACTTTAACTTGTATCATAGCGAAACGGAGCTGATGAGATACATAAAGCGATTGGAGAGGAAAGACATTTCGTTGGCACATTCAATGATTTCATTGGGTTCATGTACTATGAAACTTAATGCTGCATCTGAGATGTTACCACTTGAGCTACCTGGATTCCGCAACATTCATCCTTTTGCTCCCGAAGATCAAACGGAGGGGTATCGTGAGATGATTGAAGATCTAGAGAGCATGTTGGCAGAGATTACTGGCTTGGCTGGTACTAGCTTGCAACCAAACTCGGGTGCTGCGGGTGAGTTTACTGGCTTGCTTGTTATTGCTAGCTATCTAAAAAGCATAGGGCAAGGACATCGTAAAACTATCTTGATACCTGCTTCTGCGCATGGTACTAATCCAGCTAGTGCGGTTCAGGCTGGTTTTAATCCTGTAACTGTTGCTTCCGACTCGAAGGGTAATGTGGACATGGTAGATTTTGAGAAAAAGGTGGCTGAACATCGTGACGATTTGGCTGCTTATATGATCACTTATCCATCTACTCACGGTATTTTTGAGGTTGAGATAAAGAAGATGTGTGAAATGATTCACGAGGCAGGTGGTCAGGTTTATATGGATGGTGCTAATATGAATGCGCAGGTGGGTCTTACCAATCCTGGTGTTATTGGTGCTGACGTGTGTCACTTGAATCTTCACAAAACATTTGCAATACCTCATGGTGGTGGTGGTCCTGGAGTTGGCCCTATTTGTGTGGCTGATCACCTTGTTCCTTTCTTGCCTGGACATCCAGTGGCGTTTGAGTCTGATTTAAATACTGTTTCTGCTGCTCCATATGGTAGTGCAGGGGTGTTGGCAATCACTTATGGTTATATCAGGATGATGGGAACTGATGGCTTAACTGAGGCAACTAAGATGGCTATACTTAATGCAAACTATTTGGCCGAGAAGCTTAATGATACATATGGTATTGTGTATCGTGGTGCTAACGGTAGAGTAGGGCATGAGCTAATTCTTGAGTGTCGTGGTTTGAAATCGGTGTCGGGAATTACAGAAACTGACATTGCTAAGCGATTAATAGACTATGGGTATCATGCACCTACATTGTCGTTTCCTGTTGCTGGCACCTTAATGATTGAGCCTACTGAGAGTGAGAGCTTGAGTGAGCTTGACAGATTTGCTAGTGCTATGCTTAACATTCACAAAGAGATTATTGAGGTGTCGCGTGGCGAATACACCAAAGAGGACAATGTATTGGTAAATGCACCTCACCCCGAATATGAGGCTGTAGCTGATGATTGGAATCACGCTTATCCACGTAGTAAGGCAATATATCCATTACCATACGTTAGCGAGAATAAGTTTTGGGTTAATGTCGCTAGAGTTGACAATGCTTATGGTGATAGAAACCTAGTCTCTTGCTTGTGTCAGGTATCTGCAGAAGAGTAATTAATAGATCAATCTATTCTTATAATACATACAACCCCTCGTTAAGGAAACGAGGGGTTTTTGGTTATTTGCTTCCTAGCAAATAATATTTTATATTGGCGTCCGGTAAAACTTTTTCATAAACAATAAATTCATGAATTAAGATGGAAATAGTACAAGTCAAAAGTCATAATAAATATTTTTCCACGCATACATATCCAATTGTAGTACTATAACCCAGTATGGGTGGCATTATTATAGA
>JAAYFB010000195.1 GCA_012728465.1 Proteiniphilum sp.
CACTAACACCTAGTGCTTTAGAAAGAGAAAGTGCTGTTTTAAGAGTAAGGTTGGCGACACTACGCTCCCCATATTCTAGGCGTTGAATTTGTGAAATGCTCATGTTAGCACATTTCCATGGTTCCGCAGTGAATTAACTATATAGTCAAGTTTAATTTGTTTTAACAAATAGACTTGGCTTATTTTTTTAACTTTTTTTAAATATATTTATCGTAATACGTTGTACAACGTTGCAATATGTGATATACTCTTACGCAAGGGAGATGCTAATATGTTTGTTAAGAAAATGCCTACAGCTGGAAGAATATCGCTTTATTATGCAGAAGCTTATAGAGATCCTGTAACAAAGAAGCCAAAGTCAAGAACGCTCGAATTTATAGGTTATTTAGATGAGTTAGAAAAAGAATACAAAGATCCTATTACTCACTTTAAAGAGATTGCTAAAAACAAGAGCACTTTAAGCAAGAAGGCTAATATGTTTTCCATTGGTGAAATTAACCTAAATGAAGAATTTGACCTTAACGATGATGAACAGGTCAATAAAAATGCAAGCTTTCCAACTATTGATAATTCCTTCTCTCTTGGACAGCTTCCATTGTCTGTCATCTATCATGAATTGGAGATAGATAAATTCATCACAAATAGGAGAAAATTCTGGGGTTTGAAAGCAAATGTAGAGAGCATCTTCAGATTAATTGTATTTGGAAGGATACTATTTCCAGGTTCTAAGTACGCAACTTGGCAAATCAAGGATCGTTTGATGTTAGGTTCCTCTTCCTTTAGTGACGATGATATATACAGAGCCCTTTCATTCTTTTCCAAATACGAGAAAGACTTAATAATTCATCTCAACGACAGGGTAACAAAGCTCTATAAAAGAGATACTTCTCTAATGTTCTATGATGTTACTAACTACTACTGGGAGATAGACAATGCTGACAATGATACTTTTACTGACACAGGAGAAGTAGAAAATCCAGGTTTAAGGAAGCGTGGATGTAGCAAGGAGCACAGACCAGAACCAATTGTCCAACTTGGTCTCTTCATGGACAAAGATGGATTGCCAGTCACCTATGGCCTTTTTCCAGGCAACAACCCGGACTGTACAACATTCATACCTATGATTAATGAAACAAGGGAGAATCTTGGTCTTAACAAGATGATATATATTGCAGACAAGGGAATGATGAGTGGTACAAACATTGCCAATATTATTGCAAATAAGCAAGGTTACATTATCAGTGATAAGGTGAGAAAACAAAAGAAGGATGTGTATAATTTCATATTTGATGAATCAGGATATACAATAATTACCAAGAAAATGCCATCTTGGAAGGTCTTCGAGGAAAATGAACGGACAAAAATACTAGATCCTCCTCAGCCCTATACTGGTGATATGAATGCAATGGAGGATGTTGTTGTATTTAAGTACAAGTCACGTCTTACACCGCAAAATGAAGAAGTTTGGAAGAATTTTGACATGGGCTCAGGTAAAAAAGTAAACATAAAGGCAAACAAGAAGCAGATAGTTTTCTGGAGCAGAGATTATGATCTAAGGGCGAAGATAGACAGAGCTAATGCCATCGAAAAGGCTAATAAGACAGGCTCGGTGTATAACAACCATGGTGCTAACAAGTATTATACAAAAGGGGTCTACAACATAGAAACTGGTGAGCTTTACAAAAATCTCAAGGCCGATCGATACCTAGATGCTAATGCTATAAAAGAAGATGAGAAGTATGATGGCTATTATTTAATAGAGACGAATGTTGTTGGAACCTGTCCAGAGGAGAAGCCTTGGACAGGAGAAGCACGTTTCAGAAATTATGACCTTCTCTTTGAACTTAATAGGGCCGTTTCGGATACAGATATCATTGAAATGTACAGAGGCTTATGGAAAATTGAGGAGAGTTTTAAGATAACTAAGTCTGAGTTCAATACACGACCTATATATGTTAGGAAAGAAGAAAGCATAAAGGCTCATTTTCTCAGCTGCTTCATTGCTCTCCTAATTACTAGAATAATGGAAGTAAAGAAACTTAATGCTTCAAAGATTGATGGCTCTTCAATACCATATACAAAGATAATATCTAGCTTACGTTCCGCCAATGTCATCCGCATGAATGACAAGAACATCTTCATAAACAGCTACTATGATGCAGTATTAAAAGAGATTTCCAAAGTGATGAACATCAGTCTTGGTAAAAAGTACTACTCAAAGCAAGAACTTCGCAGCATGAACAATGCCACTAAGGATGTTGAGGTATAGGTAGAGAAAACTCAGTGTTACATGTTTTGATACACCCTATGAAAGGAGAAAAAGATGAATTTGGAAGAATACAATAAAGAGAGGGCTGATGATAGGGATTTCAGGAGCCTTGAAGTCTATAATGATTTCAAGGCAGGTATAAATATAAGGGCATTGGCTTCAATTTATAATGTTTCTACAAAAACAATAGAAAATGATATTTGTTTTCAAAAAGAAGCTCAGTTTGAAAACATTGTTGCAAAAGAGAAAAACTTCAA
>JAAYFB010000196.1 GCA_012728465.1 Proteiniphilum sp.
AAAGCTGCTGCTAAAGAACTCGGCATCTCAGAGCGAACTTTATATAGAAAGATTAAAGAATTTAATATCGATTTATAATGAAGAGAATATTAACCCTAATGGTAGCTTTTTCGCTATTATCAGCGTGCTCCATATCATATAAGTTCACTGGTGCATCAATTGACTATAATTTGACAAAGACCCTACAATTAAGTCATTTTGTCAATCAAGCTCCATTAGTTTACCCCCCACTCGAAAATCTCTTTAATGAGTCTCTTAAGGATATGTTCACAAAAAACACCCGACTTCAATTTGTAAACCAAAATGGAGATATGGAGATTGAAGGAGAGATAGTGGGATATGAGCTTACTGCTTTAGCAGTGCAAGAAGACCAGTTTGCATCCGAAACAAGACTAACAATGAATGTTAGAATGAGATTTGTGAACAACAAAGTAGAAGGTCAAAACAAGGAGGAAACTATTTCTGCTAATAGAACATTTTCAAGCAATGTGAACTTAACTGATGTGCAGGATCAACTAATTAAAGAATTGACTGACGAAATTGTAGATCAGATATTTAACGCTACTATGGCCAATTGGTAATGATGAACACTCAAAATATATTAGAATATTTAGAAGACAGCAAGGACTTCAATGAGAGTACAGTTGAGCAGTTTGAAGAGATATTATCTGAATATCCATATTTTCAAACTGTAGCTATGCTACTCACAAAAAATCTATTTCAAACTAATATTGAGGGATTCAAAAACCAACTCCCAAAGACTGCTGCATTATGTGCCGATAGAAAACAGCTATTCTATCTTATTAATAGAGAAAAGTATAAAACTTTTATTCAGAAACGCTCCAAAATAGATAGTTCGGATAGAACTGAACAAATTTTAGATTCATACCTCACCACTTTCGCAACAAACAGAAATGATAGCGTAATAGAAAATACTGAAACCATAGTATCAACAGACTACATATCATACATGCAAAGTATTGATGAGAAAACTTTTGAGGATGATGAAATCATACAAAGTGAGTTTAAACACCAAGATATTATTGACTCTTTTTTGGAGAAGGCAGAAACAAACGAAATTGGGCTTCAACCTTTTCAAAAAGAGACTAAAAAGGCCGACAAAGCCGATGTAGATACTGAAGGAAATAGCTTCTTAACTGAGACTTTGTCTAAAATATATATCAAGCAAAAAAAAATATGAGCAGGCTTTGACAATTATTCAGCAATTAAGTTTGAATTTCCCAAAAAAAAGTGCTTACTTTGCCGACCAAATTCGTTTTTTAGAACTTTTGATACTCAACGAGCAAAATAAAAAATAATATAAATATGTATATCTTCGTAACAATTATTATCCTTCTAGCAGCAATCTTGATGATACTAATAGTATTAGTACAAAATTCACAAGGTGGGGGATTAGCTTCAGGTTTTTCATCTTCCAATCAGATAATGGGGGTAAGGAAAACTACTGATTTTTTGGAGAAAGCTACTTGGACTTTAGCAGGTACAATACTTGTATTGAGCATACTAACGGCTAAATACACTTCTAATAGATCAACTGAGCCTCAATCGCAAATTGAAGTGCAACAACCAGCACCTCTTAATCCATTGACAGCTCCTGACGTTACACCTACTATTCCAGTAGAGCAGCCAGCACCTGATACACCAGAGGCGGAATAATATAAAGCATGCTAATAAATAATTACAAAGAGAACAACCTTTTAAAGTAGTTCTCTTTTTTGCATTGATAAAACTAAAGTCAATAGTAACAAGACAATACATATGAACAATCAGAACAGATATATGTTATTCTGTTTATACTAAATAAATCAAATCAATAAAATTACATCTCTATGAACACAGAAAACCAAGATCTCCAGAGAACATCATATATTGAAGAGGGCAAAACAATTGCCATAATCTCTTATATTACAGTTATAGGACTTATAATTGCATTAATACTTAATAACGATAAGAAAAACTTATTTGCTGCATACCACATCAGACAATCATTGGGAATAACTCTTACAGGTATAGTATTAAGTGTGGTTAACATAGTTCCTATTCTAGGATGGATAGTTTATATCGGAGGGGGTATTTTATTATTCATAATGCTGATTCAAGGTTTGCTTGCTGCTCTTAACGGAAAAATAAAACCAGTATTTTTGTTAGGAGAAAAATATCAAGAGTGGCTCAAAAGCATTTAATTGATTTACAAATCTACTTTGCAGAGCTTACCTGCATAAATCCTACAAGCATATCATATCTGCTTCCTAGTGGCCTGTGATAAACAAATATGGAGTATGTATTTTCTGTATCATAATAGTCTCCTTCAATAGTGGAAGTATATTTGGCATCCTCGTCTCCTACAAGATATTGGTAGTTATAGGATCCTTGTTTTAGCAAAATAGAGGCGCGATATAAAGAGTTAATAACATCATAGTTGAGCTGTATTGCATTGCCATACACAAACTCACCATCTAGCCAAACATTGCCTGACGAGCCTTTTAAATTAGCTCTATCGGCATCAAGAGCGAAGTTAACTAAAAAGTAGTCCGCCTCTGTGTTGCTATCACTAGCTTCATTATTTCTTATTAAGTACTTCCCATTTTGATCCTTATCATACTGCCTTGCTGTTTTAGACCTAGGAATATCAGTATTCACAATTGCATTCATGCATGATTCCTTGTAGTGAACATCAGCCACATTCAACCCACCATATTGTCTGCTAACTGTCTCGAAACGGCGATACTCATTCCCTGCATCAAATATTAACGCTTTGTTGTGTTCATATACCAACCTGTCGGAATAGATATATGTAGGCTTGATATCCTCTACCCTATTATCGAACCTAACATTTTGTCTTACTACTACTTTAATATCATCGTGAGGATTTTGAAGCCTAAGATTTTTAAGATTAACATCAAAACTCAACTGTTGATGCTCACGATTAAAATCAATATCTGTATTACCTGTAATTTTAGCACCAATTTGCACTTTCGAATCAATCACAGAAAAGCATGCTGTAAGGAGCTCATCATTTGGGGAGTACTCATCATACACAACCAACATATAATTTCCCGAAATTTTAAATCCAACATCTCTATTTGGAAGTTGTAGATTGTAATGAATATAGTTTACCAAAGTGTTATTTGAAAAACTATAATCATTTATTGCATGATCGTTAAATCCTATCAGATAATCTATTTCAGGAATATCTGAAATAGTCCAATCAGAATTGCAATGCAATATTTTGTATCTCAAGCGTGGTTGACTTATATTTAAGTTATCAAATCTAATATCAATAATTTCATCATTATTGATATTTATGATAGGCAAAAGAAAAGAGTTGCCTGAAGATGTTAGTTGCAATGATTTAATATTATCGCTTTTGGGCTGGGTGATATAAACCTTTTTCGGTACCGCAATAGAAGAAAAACAGCTCAAAAAGAACAGTACGAAAATAACTTGCTTAAACATCATGCTCTTTGTCATAACCTACTATTTTATTGCTCTACAAATTTCTTTAACTCCTCATACACCCTGTAAATGGGCAAACCCATAACATTATAATATGACCCCTCAATATGCTTAACTCCTACGTAACCAATCCACTCTTGAACTCCATAGGAGCCAGCCTTATCATATGGTTTATATTTGTCAATATAATAGTTTATCTCACCTTCATCTAAGCTACCAAACGTAACACTTGTTGTACTAGAGAAAGAAACACTCTTTTGAGTTGATACTAAACACACGCCAGTAATAACTCTGTGTGTTTTGTTTGACATGCCATTAAGCATTCTTAAAGCATCGGCCTTATCTTTTGGCTTACCATAAATTTCATTATCAATTAACACAATGGTATCAGCAGTAATAAGTATTTCATTATCTAATAATCCATTTGCGTAAGAATTAGCCTTTTTAATAGCAAGATATTCTGCCACATCTTCAAGAGGTATATCATTAGGGTAACTCTCATCAATATTGTCAAGAATTCTTACTTCATAATCTACATCAAGACCTGATAACAACTCTCTCCTTCGCGGAGAATTAGATGCCAAAATAATATTATAGTTATCAAACTTCATAATTTATAATTTAATCTGTACTACAAAGCTATTATTTTTTCCATAACTTTGTGTCAAAACAAGATACTATTATGGAAGTAGATATTTGTCTATCCCCTGCACTATACCCGTATTACAAAAAAGAAAATGACATAGTCATAGTTGTAGATATATTTAGAGCCAGCACAACTATTTGCGCCATGCTTAGCAATGGAGCATCGTCAGTCATTCCTGTAGCAAGCATTGAAGAAGCTAAGCAATACAAATCAAAAGGGTACATTGTGGGAGGTGAGAGAAATGCTAAAAAGCTAGAGTTTGCCGATTTTGGCAATTCTCCATTCGATTACAAAAAAGATATAGTTAACAATAATGACATAGTATTCACAACCACAAATGGCACACAAGCTATAAATGCAGCTGCAGGTTGTAAAACCCTATTTATTGGGGCTTTTTCTAATATAGACATCCTCTCTAGAGAGTGCTTCACCCTAGGAAGAGGCAGGATAGTGGTGTTATGTGCTGGATGGAAAAACAAGATAAATGCTGAAGACACATTATTTGCAGGAGCATTTACAGAAAAGCTATCAAAATTGGGTGAAATAACTTATGGTTCGGATAGCGTGAGAATAGCGATAGAGATGTGGGATAAGGCTAAAAATGACCCGATAGAATTTTTAAAGACTTCAGAGCATTATAAAAGGTTGATAAACAATGGAGCTGAAGGCGATATAGCTTATTGCTTCAAGGAAAATAGCACTCCCATTGTTCCATACTATTGTGCTACCGAAAACAAATTGAGGATTGAATAGCGTCAATCCTCAAAGTCAAACTCGTCAAAGTCAAAAGTATCTGTAAACTGATCTAAATCGCGTCTCTCTTTTTTAGTTGGACGCCCAGCACCTCGTTGTCTATCAACAAAGCCACTAAGCTTATTTAGCTCTAATAACTCATATTGATCGGCTGATGTTACATTCTCCATAAAGTCGGGAACCAATTTTGCACCCATGCGCTTCTCAGCCAAATCTAAAACCTTAAATGAGAAAACTACTGGCGATTTCTTCACCTGAACAACATCTCCTACCCTAATATTCCGAGAAGGCTTCAAAGACACTCCACCTATCATCACCCTACCCTTTTTGCAGGCATCTGACGCAATTGAACGGGTTTTAAAAATACGTACTGCCCACAACCATTTATCTACTCTTACCTCATTCATAATCATCGTAACGCGGTTCTACATACTACAGAACCGTAAATTATTTATTATTGAACTGATTCATTGTAACATTGATTCCAGCCAGACAAAAACTTCGTATTATATCTACTGAAGAATCAATACGTTCATCAAGTTTTTGTTTCTCTTCATCAGAAAACTCTTCTAATACAAAGTTAATTTGTGAGCCTCGTGGAAAATCATTGCCTATTCCAAATCTTAATCGAGGATAATCCTGACCTATCAAACTTTGTATATGCTTAAGTCCGTTATGTCCTGCATCACTACCTTTACCTTTAAGTCGAAGTGTACCAAATGGAAGTGCTAGATCATCAACAACAACAAGGATATTTCTTTTATCAATTTTCTCCTTTTGCATCCAATATCTTATCGCATTGCCACTCAAGTTCATATAAGTAGAAGGCTTGAGCAATATTAGCTGTTTGTTTTTCATTCGCGTCTCTGCGACAAAGCCATATCGCTTATCCTCAAAAACAACATTGGACGCCTTAGCTAGGGCGTCCAATATCATAAAACCTATATTGTGGCGTGTATTCTCGTAGTCGGGACCGATATTGCCCAACCCCACAATTAAATACTTCATTCAAATAATATCTATCAAGAATTATTATTTTTTGCCAGCGGCAGCAGCGGCAGCAGCGGCAGCACCTCTTGCAGCACGTGTCAATTGAACACGACAAACAACGGAATTCTTTGGAGATAAAATTTCAAGCCCTTCGAAGTTAAGCTCTCCAACTTGGATTGATTTACCTAACTCAAGTTTTGTTACATCAATAACCAACTCTTCTGGTAATTTATTGTAAAGTGCTTTAACCTTAAGTTTACGAGAGTCAAGAGACAATCTACCCCCAGCTCTAACACCTGCAGATAATCCTGTAAGACTTACAGGTATATCAATAACAACAGGTACATTCTCATATACGTGTAAGAAGTCGATATGCAAAATATCGTCAGTTACCGAATGAAACTGGATATCTTTCAATATAGCCATCATCGTTTTATCACCTAAAGTTAGGTTTACAATAAAAACTTCTGGTGTATAAATCAATTTACGAACATCACTAGAGCTTACTGTAAAGTTGATGTTTTTTGAGTCTTTACCACCATATACATTACAAGGAATTAATCCTTCTTGGCGATAAGCTGTTGCAGCTTTTTTTCCGAAGCTATCTCTAACTTCTCCTTTTAATTCAAACGTTTTCATTTTTTCTAATTTTTGTGTTACTCAAAATAAAGTTGTTCTTTTGCCTCTTTATTTCCCATCACACGACAGGGCTTATCGAAAGCGACGCAAAGGTAGTGATTATCTTTTGACTACGCAATAAAACCACTATACTCTTTTCTATATAGTAGAGAGCAATAAGCAATGAATTTAATTATTCATCATGCTGCATCAAAACTCTATGTGGCAAATCTCCATGTCCTAATATCTCTATCGGACACGAGTCGTAAGCTCCTGAAAGCCATTCTTGTGATATATTACTGCCACAATGATAGTGCAAACTTTGATTTACGCAAGCAATATTTTTAACTTGCGAAATAATTGTACCAACATCATGCGACACAAGAACTATTGCTATATCTTGGTTTATTTCGCCTAGTATTTTATAGAAATTTGTTTCGAACAACTTGTCCACATACGAGCTAGGCTCGTCAAGTATAATGAGCTTGGGCTGATCTATTATAGCACGCCCAAGCAGAACTCTTTGCAACTGTCCTCCCGACAATTCGCCAATAGCTCTATCAAGCAAATCGTCCACACCCATTTTCTGGGCTACGGGCAATACTTTTCGTCTATCTTCGGCTGTGTATCTCTTAAATATTTTGCCCCTAAGCGTTAGGCCTGATAGAATAACCTCGCCCACCTTGATGGGAAATTTTTTATCTATATGATTAATTTGAGGCAAGTAGCCTATATTGATATGTGGCACTTTGTGGCCTTCGTCAAAAAAAGCAATTGAGCCTGATTGAGGGTGTAAAAAACCAAGTATGCTTCGCAACAATGTAGTCTTGCCACCACCATTTGGTCCAATGATACCTAAGAAATCATTGTCGTAAACCGTAAGTGACACATCCTTCAAAACATCTGGCTTATTGTCATAACCAACATTTAGCTTTTTTATCTCTATAATTGGGGTCATTGTGCTGGTGTTGATAATATTTTAGCCAATCTAATTAGCTCATCTTCCCAATCCAAAGCCAATGGATTAATTACATATGATTTAGCTCCTATTTCTTGTGCAATCACTTGTGTGTTTTTCACATCAAATTCTTGTTGAATCAATACTACTTGTATGTTTTCACTTCGAGCCAAATCCACCAACTCCTTCATTTGAGCTGGTGATGGACTTTTGCCATCAAATTCGATACTAAACTGCTCTAAATTATAATCTCGAGCAAAATAGCTTAATGCAGGATGATATATTATGAAGCTTCTTGAAGAAATATCGCTTAACAGCTGAGTAATTTCAGTATCTACTGCCTCTATTTTCTTCGAAAGTTCCTCGTAGTTAGCTCTATAATAATCAGCATTTTCAATATCAATACTGATGAGAGCATCAAGCATGTTTTTTGAAAACTGTAACGCATTTTTTGCAGAGCTCCACACGTGCGGGTCAACAGAATCAGGTCCATGGTCATGTCCATGATCATCATGCCCGTCCTCACTCGAATGATCTCCGTGCGTTCCATACATCATCTCAATACCTTCGGAGCAATTAACTACCAATACGTCAGGATTATTTTGAGCAAGATTATCACCCCAAGCATTTTCATAGCCAAGATATCCCACTTTAAAGTATGCCATACTATTTCCCAAATTTATCATCGCCATTGGAGATGGCTCATACGTTTCGGGACTTGCCCCAGGAGGGACCAAGGTGTTTACCTCAAATTTATCCCCTACAATTTGTTCTAAAAAGTATCGCTGTGGCTCTATTGTTACTGTAAGAGTTTTTGGATTTGAATTTTGCCCCACATTGCATGACATGAGTACCAACAACATAGCAAGCGTAAAGTATATCTTCTTCATCAAAAGTTTATCTTTTATATAATTGATTGATTTTGTTCTGATTTAAATACAAAAGTAGGAATTTTGCCCTACAAAGAGCACAATAAACAAATATTTAATACTTTTGTTTGAGAATTGAAAGCAAAATATTTTGAGCACACTAATGAAACGAGAGATTGAAGTGACCAATGATGGTTCGCACACATTATTTGTACCCGAACTAAATGAACATTACCACTCCACCAATGGTGCCATAGACGAAGCTAGGCATGTATTCATAAACTCTGCGCTTGCACATTGTGCAAAGAAAAATATTAATGTGCTAGAGATTGGATTTGGCACAGGCCTTAACGCCCTTTTAACGATGATAGAAGCTGACATCAAAGAATTATCAATCAATTACACATCATTAGAGCTTTTTCCAGTAGATATGAGCGATGTCGAACTTCTCAACTTTGCTGAGTTGATAGACAACGCAACCCATGAACTTTTTATTGACCTACATTATGCACATTGGAACAAATCTCAAGCTATCACTCCTAATTTTATGTTACACAAAATGAATACTGATTTTAGAAAAGTTGAAAGCACTATCTTCGATGATAAATTTGATGTTGTTTACTTTGATGCTTTTGGTCCCGACAAACAACCTGATATGTGGCGACCTGATTTATTCGAAAAATTATATGCTTCAATGAATGATGGTGGCATCATCACCACATACAGCGCAAAGGGTTCTATCAGAAGAATGATGCAATCAATAGGTTTTATGGTTGAACGTTTGCCCGGCCCAATTGGCAAAA
>JAAYFB010000197.1 GCA_012728465.1 Proteiniphilum sp.
GGCGAGCGAATTTGGCTTAAATGATAGTGAATAACATTGTTTATTTTCAATAGGTTTTCGTCATGTTCACTGAAAAGCCTCCACGAAAGATTAAATATAAATGACTTTAAGCATTCATACGTTTTCTGTCGTATCTCTTTTAAGTTTTTGTTATAAGCATTTTTTGACAACTCTACACCTCTTCTTATCTGAGCATCAAATATTTTTTTGTTAAGCACCTTAATGTCTGCAAAATTAGCGTCTAGTTCAAGATGTTTGATGGCATCACGTATATGTGCATTAGCCTCGATGTTTGCAAGCATAGCATCCGTCACTGTGCCTAGGGCAGTAATGCCTAGGTCGTACGGCCTTTTGTCTATTGATGTCACCCAATTGAGTGCAATTTCGCCACTATTGGCCATTTTGTCATCTAATGATGTTTTGCTTGCTATTCGCGAAGTCGTAACCACCTCTGTGATAAGTCTTTTTCTTTGTTTGTGCCATTCACCTATCTGTTTTGTAAGTTCCGATTTGCGATTATTGTTGCTTGCCGATTTCAAAGCATTGTTGTGTTCTGTCAGCTCGTTATAGAGATCAATCAAAAAAGCCTCTTGTTCGATAAGACGCCCAATTGATTCGCAAATTACATTAATGGTGTATGTAAATTCTTGGTTCGATAGTTTGTGTAGCCAGTAGATACTTATTCTTCTTTCGTTAGGATGTCTCATAATCACTAGTGGTAAAATAATAAAATGCGATGCCCCTTTGAATGTGGTAGCAAATATACTAAGATTTTTGTTTTCAAGCAATGAACTACAAATGATAAAAAGCCTGTTTTGTGGCAAAACCGATAAATACATTTTGTGAATGAAAATATGGCAAGAAAATTCGTCTCAATCACAAATGTTTTTTTAAATAAATGATGTCCGAACCACCAAAAAACAAATGTGTTTTTATTCACAGTGACTAAAAACCCTTCATTGTCAAACTACACTTTTATCATTCACGACTTTTTTGGGTCAAAAACAGATGTTTTTTCAATGAAATTGGTCCGAAAGTGTTAAATTACATTCGTCAACGTCTCTTTTTTGTGTCCGATTATGTTAATTACGTTAAGATTTGCGTGGTTTTTGAGCAATTTCTCTTCATTTACAAACTACACTTTGACCATTCACAACTTTTTGGGCACAGAAAAGTACATTTATCGGTGCTTTTATGGGGCAATTGTTAATAAAACGTTTGTCCATGAGGCAAAAAAGTGGCCAAAACTGTTAAAATAGAGTGTTCTTCGATGGTTTTATTTCCCTTTTCTCTCGTTTACAATCTACACTTTGACCATTCACAACTATTTTAGATGAATAACATGTCAATTTTTCCTGATTTGCTATTCATTATTGGTAGTAAACATGTTGATAATTAGGTTTATATGTTTTGTGATATATTTTGCGAAATTGTTTTGCAGATATTAACATAATGTGGCTCTTGCTATTATTGGAAATATAGATTTTGGCTTCAAAATGCGTTCGAATACATTTGTCATTAATCTTATAGGTCATATGCTTTGTGCTAAAATCACAATCTTTTATTATCTTTGTCCAAAATTTTAAAACCAAAATAATCATGCTTTTATCAATAACATGGGATGTAAACCCAACTCTTTTTGAGATATTTGGTCGCGAGATACGCTGGTACGGATTGCTATGGGTAATTGGTCTTTTAGTTGCAGTATATGTAGTGCAAAAGATATTTAAACGAGAAAATCTACCCGAAAAATGGTTCGATTCGCTATTCATCTACATGATGTTGGGCATCATTCTTGGTGCTAGGCTAGGGCATTGTTTGTTTTATGAGCCTGCATATTATCTTGCAAACCCAATAAAGATGCTTTACATTTGGGAAGGTGGACTTGCAAGTCATGGTGGAGTGATAGGGATTATCATTGCAGTGTGGCTCTACTCAAAAAAGGTGACAAAGAAGAGTATGCTTTGGACTTTCGACCGAGTGATGGTGCCAACGGGCTTTGCAGCGGGTATGATTAGATTGGGCAATTTGATGAACCACGAAATTTATGGTGCTCCAACAGACAAGCCATGGGGTTTTCGCTTCATCGATAACTTAGGATATTGGATGCAGGGTGTGCAAGAGCCAATCTTCACCGAGCCATCTCATCCCACACAAATATATGAGGCAATAATATATTTCATTATTTTTGCTATCACCATGCACATGTATTGGAAGACTAATGCTAAAGACAAACCAGGGTTGATACTTGGTGTGGGTATATTATTGATTTTCGTAGCTCGATTCTTTATCGAGTTTATTAAAAATGTGCAAGTAGATTCGGAAATTGCAATGCGCGAAAACACTGGTCTTATACTAGGGCAGTGGCTTAGCATTCCATTTATCATATGGGGAGTGTGGCTTATAGTAAATGCGCTAATGAAAAAATCTGGGCCCACTACCACTACAACCACCAAGAAGGGTGACTCTGCATTTAGTGATAACGTGAAGACGAAGTAGAATTTGTGATATTATTTTTTTAATAAAACAGTAGATTATATATACTATGTATAAACCTAAACAAATTAGCGATAACGTATATTACGTAGGTGTTAATGATCGTGACACGGCACTATTCGAAAATCTGTGGCCATTGCCAAAAGGTGTTTCGTATAACTCGTACCTGATTATGGACGAAAAGGTAGTTCTTATTGACACTGTGGATATAAACTTTGCCGATCTATTTTTCAAAAAAGTTGGCGCAGTATTGGGCGATAAAACAATAGATTACCTCGTGGTTAATCACATGGAGCCCGACCATTCGGGCAGTATCGAGTTGTTATTGATGAAATACCCTAACATAAAAATAGTGGGCAACAAGCGCACTGCCGAAATGCTTGAGGGCTATTATGGAATTACTGAAAATGTAATTATCATAGAGGATGGTGATGAGCTAAATATTGGTGTAGATGATCTTAAATTTTATCTTACCCCCATGGTGCATTGGCCCGAAACGATGATGACATACTTGCAGGGTTCAAAGACATTGTTCTCAGCCGATGCCTTCGGAACATTTGGCTCATTGGATGGTGGTGTGATGGATAGCGAACTTAATCCTGACAAATATTGGAACGAGATGGTAAGATATTACTCCAATATTGTTGGCAAGTTTGGTACATCGGTGCAGGCTGCACTGAAAAAGCTGAGCGATGTGCACATCAATACTATATGTTCTACTCATGGTCCTGTGTGGACATTGGCAGAAAATATAGATAAAGTGTTATCTTTGTACAACAAACTAAGCAGCTACGATGCCGACAATGGTCTTGTGATTGTATATGGCGGTATGTATGGCAATACTGAGCAAATGGCTGATGTGATTGCTTCCGCTGCTGCCGAACATGGTGTGCGAGACATTGTGGTGCACAATACATCAAAGAGTCATATATCGGATATCATAAGTGATATATTTAAATATAAAGGGCTGATAATTGGTTCGGCCACATATAATAATAAAGCTAATCCTGGCATAGATGCTGTGATGTCGGCATTGAAAAATAGTGGATTGAAGAATAGACACTTCGCCTATTTTAGTGGACACACTTGGGCCGATGGTGCAAAGCGTGAGCTAAAAGCATTTGCCGAAGCAATGAAGTTCGAGCCTATTTGTGAGCCAGCTGAAATGAAGCAATCCATCTGCCAAACGGCATCAGATAGTGCTAGAGTGATGGGTAAGGCTATGGCTGAAGCTCTGGGGTGCTAGATATTGGCTGCTAGCTATTGGCTTTTAGCCAAATGCCAAATGCCAGTTGCCAGTTGCCAAAAACCAACAACATTTTGAGAAATTATTAATATAAAAATATTAGCAAAAAGTATGAGATTACTTATTCAACCAACTGCCAACGACATGGCGCAATGGGCAGCAAACTACATTGCTGCTAAAATTAATGAGGCTAAGCCTACGGCTGAAAAACCATTTGTTTTGGGTTTGCCCACTGGTTCATCTCCAGTATTAACATACAAAGCTTTGATTAAGCTATATGAGCAAGGTGTTGTTTCGTTCGAAAACGTAGTTACGTTCAACATGGACGAGTACATCGGTCTTGCTGCTGATCATCCACAAAGCTACCGCACATTTATGTGGACTAACTTCTTCGATCATATTGATATCAAAGAAGAAAACGTAAATATGCTTGACGGTATGGCTGCCGATCCAATTGCTGAATGTAAGGCTTACGAAGATAAGATGGTGGCTGTTGGTGGTGTTGATTTATTCATGGGTGGCATTGGTCCTGACGGACATATTGCTTTCAACGAGCCAGGTTCGTCACTTGCTTCACGCACACGTATCAAAACGTTGACTACTGAAACTATCGTTGCCAACTCACGTTTCTTTGACAATGATGTAAACCAAGTTCCAAAAACTGCTCTTACTGTAGGTGTGGGCACTATTCTTGATGCTAAAGAGGTTCTTATCCTTGTAAACGGATTGCACAAAGCTCGTGCATTGTATCATGCAGTAGAGGGTTCGGTAAATCAGATGTGGACAATCAGTGCATTGCAACTACACGAGAAAGGCATCATTGTGTCTGACTATGATGCTTGTGCTGAACTAAAGGTAGGTACTTACAAGTATTTCCTTGACATTGAGCATGACAATCTTGACCCAGATTCATTGTTGAAATAAATATAAGTCATTTTTATTTGGCTATAGTTTATTATACAAACCCTTCGTACATTTTGTGCGGAGGGTTTTTTTGATGTCGTTTCTCAATTAATGCTAGAGATGTTTTGCCCCAACAATTGTCTAATTCAGTCAAAACAATTACTTTTGTTACTTAATTATTTAATTGAAAACTAAATACAAATCAAAATGAATAAACAATTTATTACTCTTATGTTTTTGATGGCCATGATGTCATCAGTAGCCTTTGGCCAGACAAAGACATATGAAGTTCCGCTTAGTGGAAATGCATACGTAACATCTAGTCATAGTGGTGCATCAATTAGAGATGCTGGGTTGACTAGTTGGGGCGATGCTAGCTCTAAAATATCTACATACGTACGGTTTAATGAGCCACAAAAGGTCTCATTATACATAAAGGGTAGTGCAAATGGAAAATCAAAAATATCTGTATCTTTCTTGGGCAAGAAAAAGAATATAAAGATAGATAAAGGAAACTTCGAAACGCTGTTAGGTAAGTATGATGTAAAAGAAGTTGGATACCAACCAATAACGTTGCAAGGAGTTAGCAAGGATGGTAAGGAGTTTGCAACAATAGAGAGCTTCGTTATTAAAACTGATAATGAACTTACATATGTGAGCGATTTTTCTCATTACTGGGGTAGGAGAGGTCCATCGGTGCACCTTAAGTACACAATGCCTGAGGAAGATGTTGAGTGGTTTTATAATGAGGTTACAGTTCCCGAAGGCGAAGATGTAATTGGTAGTTACTACATGGCAAATGGATATGGCGAGGGATATTTTGGCATTCAGTGCAACTCGGCTGATGAGCGTCGTGTTCTATTCTCGGTGTGGAGCCCATTTGATACTCAAGATCCCAAATTGATTCCTGATAGCTTAAAGATAAAGATGCTTCGTCGTGGCGAAGGTGTGCACATTGGTGAGTTTGGAAACGAAGGTTCGGGAGGACAAAGCTACTTGAAATATAACTGGAAAGCAGGAAATACATACAAGTTCCTTACTCAAGTGAAACCTGATGGTAAAGGCAATACTGTTTACACAGGATATTTTTATGCTACTGACGAGAATAGATGGAGACTTATATCAAGTTTTATGCGTCCTAAAACTAATACTCACTATAAAGGTGCTCACTCTTTCTTAGAGAACTTTAGTCCTAATCAAGGTTATTTGACACGCAAGGTGTTGTTTAGCAACCAATGGTTTAAAACCGTTGCGGGAGATTGGGTTGAGGGCAATGAGGCAGCATTTACTTATGATGCTACTGCACGAGCTAAAGCACGTCTTGATTATCAAGGTGGATACAATAAAGCTAGCAACTCATTCTATTTGCAAAACTGTGGTTTCTTTAATGAGTCAACTGAGTATCTGACTAAGTTTCATAGGAAGTACAACGGCAAAGCTCCAGTTATTAATTTTGAGGAGCTCGAGAAACTGTAATATTATCTGTAAACTATTAGTTATTGGCTATTATCCTTTGGCAACTAGCCCAATAGCCAGTTGCTAATAGCCAATTGCTGTTATAATGCGGCAAAATGAAACGATTTAAATAAATTTCACACCCTCAGGGTGTATTATGTTTATCTTATTTATATCTTTGTTACAGTTTTGTTTAATATATCAAACTATAAAAAAATAATATCACAAATGAAAAGATCGATCTATTTGATGATGGCAATGTTTGCCATGTTGGTATTTGCATCTTCGTGCAAACCCAAGCAAAGTGCATACAAACAAGTATATGAGGCAGCAAAGGAAAAGGAACTACAACAAGGAGCATCTGAACCAACTGTAGTAAAAGATGCTAGCTCGTTACCTCCAGTAGAGGTATCAGTAAGAAAAGAGAAGGTAGAACCAGTTTTTGCTTCTGATGCAGCTAACTTGAAGAAATATAGTGTAGTAATTGCTTCATTGAGCGTTAAGCTAAATGCAGAATCACTTAAAACAAGAATGCAAAACGAAGGTTACAACGTAATTCTTGTTGAAAACGAACAAGGTATGTATCGTGTTATAGTTGCTAGTTATGATGATAGAGCTACGGCTGCTTCGCAACGTGACGAGATATATCGTAAGTATTCTGCAAAGGGAAGTCCTGATGTGTTGAGAAGAACTTATGGTGTTCCATTCAATGATCTTTGGATTCTAGAGAGACAATACTAGACTCGTAGATAAAGTATAAATAATAAAGCTGCCTAGCCTCGTGAGGTGACTAGGTGGCTTTTTTTGTTAAAGGAAAAGGCAAAATAGATATGAAGATTTGTTTTCTAGGCACAGGCACTTCCACAGGTGTGCCCGAGATGGGATGTGAGTGTGTGGTGTGTAAATCTTATGATTGCAATGATAAAAGATTGCGAAGCTCAATCAAGATAGAGATTGGCGACACTAACATATTAGTTGATTGCACCCCCGATGCTAGGCAGCAATTGATGGCACAACCATTCAAGAGGATTGATGCAGTTCTTATCACTCATGAGCACTACGATCATGTGGGAGGAATAGAGGATATGCGTCCTTTCAACCGATTTGGTGACTTAAATATATATGTAGAGCCAAATGTTGCCCGTGCCTTAAAGATGCGTATGCCTTATGTTTTTAGTGATAAACCATATGGTAGTGTTCCAAATATTATTTTTAAGTATATAGATGGTTTGTCTCCATTCAAAATAAATGATGTCGAGATAATACCAATTAGAGTGATGCATCATAAGCTACCTATTTTGGGATATAGAATTTCCAACTTTGCTTACCTTACCGACCTAAAGACTTTGCCTGACGAGGAGTTGTCCAAACTTGAAAACCTTGATGTGCTAGTGGTTAGTGCATTGAGACGCAACACACATATATCACATCAAACATTGGATGAAGCAATAGCATTGGCTCAAAAGGTTGGTGCCAAAAGAACTTTCTTTACACACATGAGTCACGAAGTAGGATTGCATCGAGAGGTAAATGAGGAATTGCCTGAAGGTTTTTGTTTGGCACGAGATGGGATGGAAGTGGAGTTTTAATTCACTATTTTACTTGAACTTATACCTATTTGTTTCTATTCAATATCTTTTAACATCGCTAAGTGCAACATTCTTCCACAAAATACATCTAATAATTAGTTAGATGTTGAATCTTATCTATTTAATTGTATATTTGCATATTTAATATATAGTTTAATGAGCATAATTAATTAAACTAAGAGGTCAATTAATTGTCTAACGTAGTAAGTAGATATAAACTGAATAAATAACAACAAAAATAAAGGGAGAAACTATGAAAACTAGAAACTTAATATTAACTGGTTTACTTGCTTTGGCTCCAATTATTGGTTTTGCCCAAGAATGGGATGACATATATGCCAATCCTACCCAAAAAGTAACCGTAAAGGCTAAAAAGAAAAAAGCCGAACCACAAAAGAAAACAATTGTGGTTGTTGAAGGTAAAACTTCAAATATGGATGTGCAAGCTAACGGCCGCAGCATCGATGAATATAATCGTCGTGGCGAGCAAGTAGGCGAATTTGATAATGATACAATTTATGAGAATGAAGCCGAATACCAACAATATGAATATACTGATAGAATTATTAAATATCACGATCCTGAATCAGCAGTAAAGATTAGTGGAGCTGATGAAGTAACAGTGTACATAGGTGATGATATTTATGCAGACTATTATGCATATGATGGTTGGGGCAACAATTATGGCTATGGATTTGGCTGGAATAGCTATTATCCATGGTACGACCCTTACTATTATGGTTGGGGATATCCATCATATTATGGTGGCTATTATGGTGGCTGGTATAGCCCTTGGTATTACGGTGGTTGGGGCTACGGATGGAACAACCATTGGCACCATCATTGGCACTTAGGTGGATACTATAGTCCATGGTATGGATATGGTGGCTGGTATGGTGGCGGTTGGTATGGCGGTGGCTACAACTGGGGTTTCAGTGATGGCTATCACACAGCTTTAAAAACTAATCGTTCTGGAAGAAGTTCTGGCTCATACAGAACAAGCTCGGCAAATTCAGCAGGACGAGTATCATCAATAGGTGCTTCGGGAAGAACATCTTCATCTTTACGTTCATCTTCTGATCGTAGCTCTTCAAACAGCTCAATAAGAAATGCTTCATCTGGAAGAACATCTTCGTCAACTGTAAGAAACTCAGGAACATCTTCACGTACTCGTATTGTGGATAGTTCAGGTAGAGTGATGGATTCTAGAACAGGACAAACAATTAATAGATCTTCGGGTACATCAAATAGATCAACTACAGGTACTATTGATTCTGGTTCAAGAACATATAATAGTCGCACAAATAGTAATGCAACACAAAGAGTGAACAGTGGTACAACATATCAGCGTAACTCTGGCACATCTAATGTAAGAAGTAGTTCTACTACTCCAACAAGGAATAGCTCAACCACTACAAGAACTACAAGTAGTCCAAGTCGTACTCAATCAAATAGCACTTATTCCGCTCCATCGAGAACATCATCATCGTCTGGTAGCTCTTCATTCGGAGGTTCTTCTTCGTCAAGTAGAAGTTCAGGTGGTTCAAGTAGTGGTGGAAGCAGTCGAAGTAGTGGCGGCGGTCGTAGATAATATCTTTTAATAGAAGAGATTTAAAATAGATTTATAACATCTACAATGGTAGCTTAATGCTTTAGCCTATACGGAGCTAATGTTTGGGAGCACGATTGTAATATTTTATTGATAAATAAGTATATAAATATGAGAAAAATCACATACACATTTTTAGCATTCATGCTTGTCACATCACTTCATCTATATTCGCAGTCTGAGATGGATGCATTGAAATTCTCAAGAAGTGGACTGTATGGCACAGCTCGTTCTATAGGAATGGGTGGAGCCTTTGGTGCACTGGGTGGTGATATGACAGGTGTGTCTATTAATCCTGCTGGAATTGGGGTGTATCGCAGTTCAGAGATTGCAGGTACATTTGGATTACAAAGTAACAACTCGAAAGTGGGAGATATTAAAAACAGAGCTAATGATTTTAATATGCACAATTTTGGTTTTGTTGGATATTTTCCATTGCGTAATGAGACTATGCCACTAATTAATTTTGGTTTTGCTCATAATAGGCACAATAGCTTTAACAAAACTGTTGGTGCAGCAGGTAGTGGGATTGGAACTATGATGGATTATATGGCTGAAAGAAGCTCTGGTGTAGATAGGGAAAAATTATTTATGGGAAAAGATTTACCAGACCCATTTCTTTCTCAAGACTGGCTTTCTGTGTTAGGATTCAACTCATGGCTGATTGATGGAAAAAAGAATGCTGATGGCAAATATGTTTATAGCCCATTAAACACGAATGGAGATAATCCTTTTCAAGAAATAAAAACATACGAACGTGGTTATATTGATAATTATGATTTTACTATAGGAACTACTATTAGTGATGTTTTAAATATTGGTGTTTCTCTTAATCTTACTGATTTGTATCATTATATAGATACTGAGTTTCTCGAAGATTTTGATGATGGAACTAAAATTAAAGGTGGATACACTTTAGGAAATAATGTAATAACTAAGGGCTCGGGTATTGGTGCAAAGCTAGGGCTTATCTACCGACCTATTCATGAACTTAGATTGGGTGTTGCTTATCACACTCCTGTTGTTTATTCTTTGACAGAGTCTTATGATGCATATCTTGATGATGATATGGGAGCATATATTGCCGATCCAGATTATGAAAAAGGAGTAACCTCCTCTGCAAGATTCTCAAACTACTATGATTTGAGAACACCAAGTAAGTGGGTGTTCAGTGCAGCATCTGTTTTAGGCAGCAATTTTATATTGAGTGCTGACTATGAGGTGACAGATTATAGAAATATGAAACTAAAAGTACCAGCAGGTGCTTCAAACCAAAGTTTTTATGATTATGATAATCAATATATAAGTGAGGACTTTAAGGTAACTTCAACGCTTCGTTTA
>JAAYFB010000198.1 GCA_012728465.1 Proteiniphilum sp.
CTTTAGAGACTCTTTCAAAAAGGGACAGGAGATATCTAGCCTCATTCATGAATTGGAGATGCTTCAGATAGAGGACATGAAGCGTCAAATGGAAAAATTAATTGTTATCCTTTCTGAGGAGGAGGTGAAAAAGAATTCTGTAATAGAAAATAAAGAGGTAGTGGAGCCCGATACCATACACTCGACTGCAGAGGCATCACCCAAAACAAATGAAATAAAAGATTTTAAAGCAGATAGTGTTGATAACTTGAATGATGGCAATAATAATGCACAACATCATATAAATTACACTGTGCCAGAACCTATAGAAACGCCAAGACCTAATATTTCTAGACATAGCAACGCTATAACTCTACCAACATATGTAAACCCAAATACTACAGTAGCTACAGATGTGGTATATACAGACACCAATAAAGATAGCAACAGAGAAATGGGGACTAAAGTGGTTAGTGATGTTATTTCAAAAAAGAATAATGTCCCATCTGTTAACGACATTGTACAAGCACCAGGTTTGAAAATAGATGTGAGGCGTGGTTTTAGCTTAAATGACAGATTTTATTTTCAGCGTGAGCTGTTTAATAATGATCGAGAAGCTATGAATGCTATGATGACTAAGTTAAACTCTTTTGATAGTTATAATTTGATAGAACAATATTTAAAAGCTAATACTTCATGGAACTTTGATTCTGAAGATGTGAAAAGCTTTTTGGATATTATTTCTAAAGGAATTAATTAATCTATTTTGCTTCCATCAATATGGGGAAATTAGTAATTGTGCCTACTCCGATAGGGAATTTAGAGGATATAACCTTGAGGGCTATAAATGTTTTAAAAAGCTGTAACCTTATTCTTGCTGAAGATACAAGAACGAGTGCTTTCTTATTAAAGCATTATGATATTTCCACTAAGATGTATTCTCATCACAAGTTTAACGAACATAAAACATCAGAGCACATTGTTGAAAGAATAAAAACAGGCGAAACAATTGCACTTATATCTGACGCTGGTACACCTGCAATTTCCGATCCTGGTTTTTTGTTGGTTCGCGAATGTGTACGCCAAGGCTTGGAAGTGCTTTGCTTGCCAGGTGCTACTGCATTTGTTCCTGCTCTTGTTATGTCTGGTCTGCCTAATGATAGATTTTGTTTCGAGGGCTTTTTACCTCAAAAGAAAGGGAGACAAACTCGATTAAGAGAGTTGGCTAATGAATCACGCACGATGGTTTTTTATGAATCGCCTTACAGAGTTGTAAAAACCTTAACTCAATTATCTGAACACTTAGGTGGAGATAGAAGTGCTTCTATATCTAGAGAAATATCTAAAATGTTTGAAGAAACCTTAAGAGGTACTTTATTAGAGTTGATTTTGCACTTTAAGTTAAACGAACCGAAAGGTGAATTTGTTATAGTAGTTGAAGGAAAAGAAGAAATAAAAAACAAAAGAGAAGTTACAATATAATTTAAAAAACGAAAAAGATTTACTTAATTAAATAATTACAGAATTATGAAGAAAGTATTCATATTATTACTAGCAGCAACATTTGTTCTATCATGTACTAATCCTAAGAAGAATGTGAAGGAGTCAGATGAATATATTGCATTGCAATCACAACTGGACTCACTTCAATCGTTGATAGAGTCATCCGATACTGAAACTCAAGAGATGATGGCAGTTATCAGTGAAGTTGAGGCAAACTTTGAGAAGATAAGAGAAGCCGAAAAGTATATCTCTACTCAATCGGTGCAAACTGGCGAAATGAGCAAGTCAACAAAAGATCAGGTTAAAGATAATTTTCAAATGATACAAGATATTTTGAAGAAAAACAAAGCTCAACTAGCTGATCTAAATTCGAAGTACTCTAGTAGCAATAAACAAGTAGCATCGCTACAAGCCACTATTAATAGGCTAAACAAAGAGATGGAGGAGAGCTCTTCAAGATTAGTATTCTTGCAAAGCGAACTATCTAAAAGAGATGAGGCAATAGTTCAGTTATCAGAAGATATGGGAGAGCTTGCTCAACATGCAGAAGAGCAACAAGCAAAAATAAAGGCACAAGAAAAATCAATCAATACTGCTTATTATGTGTTTGGAACTAGTAGTGAGCTTAAGGATCAAAGAATATTAGCAGGTGGATTTCTAAAATCTACAAAAGTGATGTCAGAAACATTCAATAAGGATTATTTTCTTGAAATAGATATCAGAGAAGTAACCCAAATACCTTTGTACACAACAAAAGCAAGACTTTGGTCAAATCATCCTGAGGGAACTTACGAGCTTGAAGAGGCAAGTAATGGCAATCTAACCCTACATATCACCGATACTCAACGTTTTTGGAGTCTTACCAAATTTTTAATTGTAGAGGTTAAATAGATAGGCGATTGCTTTACCTATATATTATAATTTTAATTCACGAAGAGTAGCACAAAACGAGCTGTCACTTCGTGAATATTTTTTTTAAATATGAAATACAATAATCTTTTAATAGACTTAGATGATACCATATGGGACTTTCATCAAAACTCTAAAATATGCTTAGAGGAAATTTATCATGATTATAAGTTTGATGAATTTTACCCCACTTTTAAAGACTATTTTGATGTATATCTACCATCAAACGAAAATCTTTGGCGACTATATGGTGACGGCAAAATATCTAGAGATAATCTAATAGTAGAACGTTTTTTGGCTCCAATTAGAGAATTTGGAATAGATGATCCTAAATATGCAATATCTGTAAGCGATGATTATCTTAGGAGAACTACTGAGCAAACTGCATTAGTTGATGGTGCAATGGAATTGCTTAATTACTTGAAACCAAAATACAAAATGCACATACTGAGTAATGGATTTACAGAAGTGCAGTACAAAAAAATTAATAATTCAGGCTTGGGTGGATATTTTGATAAAATAATATTATCGGAAGATGCTGGTGTAAATAAGCCACATCCCGAAATATTTGACTACGCACTTAAGCAAA
>JAAYFB010000199.1 GCA_012728465.1 Proteiniphilum sp.
ATCACCTTTGCTGAATACAAATTTTTCTTGATCTTCGAGCGATAGCCACATCAAGGCTGAATTATGCTCTGTATATACTTTCATTCTCTCAGATAATGTGTATCCGAGAAGTCTAAAGCGAGACTCGCTTAAGTTATTAAAAACTAATGAATATATTCTGTCTTTATCTACTCCATTTCTGAGGAGTAGGCTAATTATTTGATAAATGTCTGGGTCGTTAGAGTTAAATGTGAATCCTCCTGTATCCGTCATCATGCCTGTGTATAAGCATTCAGAAACTTTTTTAGAAAATATGTCGGTACGGCCTGTTTGGTATAGGAATCTAAACATAAGCTCGCAGGTTGAGGATATATTTGGATATGATATGGTGATGTCGAATATGTCGCCTGGATCTAAATGGTGGTCAATTAATATTTTTTTTGCCTTAGCATTCTCAAGTAGTTGAGCCATTGGTCCAATTCTTTTGGGAATGTTATAGTCGAGGCTAAATATTAGATCGGAAGTATTAAATATTGTTTGGGCAGCTTCTGGATTATATTCGAATATATCAACATTCTCGCTTCCAGGCATCCATTTTAGAAAATATGGAAATGAATTAGGTACAATTATCTTTACTTTTTTTCCTTCGGCTATCAAAAAATGGTATAGTGCAAGTGTCGATCCCATAGCATCACCATCAGGCGATAGGTGTGTTGTGATCAGTATTTGGTTGCTATTCTTTATCAATTCGAAAGAGTCATCAATTATTTTTTGATTTATGATAGGAGTTATTAATTGGGTAATGTTCATCGTCTTATCTTATTTTGTAATCTACAAAAGTACTACAAATTTATTAAGTAAGCTCCATCTTTACTAATGTCGTGAACATCAATACCCAAACTCTGACATTCTTTGTGCCATTTCTCTCTTATGTAATTAGGTATTGTGCTATCAATAACTAGAATTTTGAAAGAGAATATATTGTGGATTTTTGAGATGCTAAAGCTCTTATCGTTCGATAAAATAAGAATGTCAAGCTCTAATTTCTTCTTGGCTATTATGTTGTCCAGTTTGTTTTCGCTAAGTAGCAAAATCTTTTTGTGATTATGTGGGATGAAGCCATTTTTAGGGGTTTGCAAGTTTGTTTTTTTGTTGTCTATGTAAAGGTATATATCAGCTTTATCTGGAGAATTTGATATTACTATTTTATTAGTGATGTTTGTGGCATTAGTATGTATGAATGATGCAACTATAATTAATAGACTACACAATGTTAATATTAAAGATGCGGGTGTTCTTTGCTTAACATAGTATATACATGTTGATATTGTTATTATGGCTATTATGGTTTGGAATAGAGAGATGTGTATGTTGTTTAGCTGCGACATTGGCAAAGATTCTATTAGGTACACAAATCTAAGTGTTATTTCAATTATCGACTCGAGTGCCCATTTAAATACTTGCTGTATTGGTTTCAGTAAAGTTGCCCCCATGTCGCTAAAAATGGTCACAACTAGTGTAGGTGCAGCTGTGTATATGGCTATTGTTATTGCAGGTACTACTATTAAGTTCGCCAAAAAGAAGTATGTGGGGAATGTGCCAAAGTAATATAAAGTTATGGGCAATACTCCTAGTTGTGCCGATAATGATATTGTAATCAGATTGGTTATCCATTTGCTTATTTTGTGGTTAGGTTTAATAATTCCCACAAGAATTGGATTAATTGCGACAATGGAGATAACAGCTGCAAAACTCATCTGAAAGCCAACATCAAATAGTTGTAGTGGATTGAATAGTAATATTAAAAATGCAGAGGCAGCGATAATATTATAAGTGAACAGATTGCGATTAGTGGCCTTGCCAATGAGTGCTATTGTTAACATTATGGTGGCTCTCGTAACGGATGGCGACATGCCAGTAAGTAGTGCATATGCCCATAGCGAAGTTATGATGACTACTTGTTGAAATACTCGAAGTCTCGAAACTTTTCCAAATATGGTTGTGAGTAACGCAATTGCTGCAAATATTATTCCTACATGTAGCCCGCTAACTGCTAGCACATGAGATGTGCCTGAGGCTTGGAAAGCTCTCTTTAGTTCGTTGCTCAAATCTTCTTTATATCCAAGGGTTAATGCTGTTACAAATGTGAATGCTTCGTGGCTAAGATTTAGGCTTTTGTAAAGGTTGATTGTTTTTTGCCTAAATAGCAAAGCTTGGGTGGATAAACTTCTGTTTATTTTTCCAGTTACTTGCCACATATTACCTGGGATATAAGTTGTGCCAGCAAATCCCTTGTTGTGCATGTATCTAGCATAATTAAAGTCGTCTGGATTTCCAAAATTCTTGATAGAATCTATTTTAGAATAAAAAACTACTTCATCGCCTGGCTTTAGGCTTTTAGCTATCTCATTTTTTTGGATATAAGCAATAATCTTTTTGTTCCGTGGGTGGCTAATTATTATTTCGCAAGCAAAAGTCTTGTTTTTTTCTTGAGGTATGCTGGCAATTGTCCCGATGTAGTGAGTTGATGCGTGTGTGAAGTTATACTTAGATTGTTCGTTGCTGAGATATGCACTAAATGAAAATGCTGCATAAATTACAAAATAAACCCCTATGCTAAATATCCATCGGGTTGCATACTGGTGATGCCATATCAACAAATACGAAAGTGAGATTAGTGCAATACCCATACCCAGAGTTATTAGGATAAGGGTGTTTGAAACGCAGTATCCCGAGAGTATTATTGCCACGATGGCTGGGATAACTAGCTTTACAAATGGTGTTTTTGCTTTAAGGTTGCTCATAAATAGAGTATTTATGATAGTAAAGTTATGCTCTCAGTATTATTTTTACATTGACTTTAGTGCCTTGATGGTTTTGATTGGATCGTCGGAGCCAAATACAAAGTTCCCGGCCACAAGCACATCTGCTCCTGCATCAATAAGTCTTTTTCCCGTTTCTAGGTTTACGCCTCCATCTACTTCAATAAGTGCATTTGACCCTTTGTTGATTATAAGCTCTTTTAGTTTCCGTACTTTCTCTACTGAGTGTTCAATAAACTTCTGTCCACCAAAGCCAGGATTTACTGACATAAGTAGCACCATGTCTAAATCATTAATAATATCTTCGAGTAGAATCACTGGTGTGTGTGGATTAAGTGTTACAGCTGCCTTCATACCGTGTTTTTTAATCTCATTTATTACTCTATGAAGGTGCGTGCATGCTTCATAATGCACATTCATAGTGTGAGCCCCAGCCGCAGCCACTTCGGGTATAAATTTTTCTGGTTCTACTATCATCATATGTACGTCAAGAGGCTTTGATGTTTTTTCCTTTAGTCTATTGAGTATAGGAAAGCCAAATGATATGTTAGGTACAAACACCCCATCCATAATGTCAAGATGAATCCAATCTGCCTCACTATTATTGAGCATTTCAATATCTCGCTCTAAGTTTAAAAAATCTGCCGAAAGTAACGATGGTGCTATTAAGTGACTCATAATTTATATAGTTTTGGCTCCAAAGTTAATAAAAAAAGTTCATTAAGATTTTATTCTGTCAGTTTCTATGTTTTTATGGTATATCGATTACTTTTTGCGGATGCAATAGTCGTTTGTGTCTATTGAAAGAAAAAAGAATAAATGCAAATCATCTCTTAAGTTCTAAGTAAAGATGCAAGTTTTAGTTGAAAAAACTACACTGTTAAAAAATTAACTTAACGCAAATACAAAATACCTTTAAATTTAACTAGAATAACAATCGATAGTGTTAAATCTCATTTTGCAAAACACGTTTCCGAATGGAAATGAGTTTTTCACATTCGCATTTTGACGTTTTCGTATGGAAAACTGTAAATGTAGAACCATTTTTGCCTATTTTCATTTGGAGACGAGTAAAAATGATAACATATTTTGGGAAGTCGAGGTGAAAACAGTTAAAACGGGTTCATTTTTCACTCATTTTCATTTTGGCGATGCGTTTTGCAAATGACAAAACCATTTTTCCTAATGGAAATGACTTTTGTAAAACCATTTTTACTCATTCTCTAAATTTTTTGTGTCAACCATATTTTACTTTTGCTCATTGACTTTTTGGCGAGTGTCAATGTGACTTGAGTTTTGCCCGTTGTAAAAAATGCGCGCCATTTTGGTATATGCTTTTGGGTTTATTCTCACTTTCTAATAGAATTCAGAGTTTAGACTGATTTTTAATTCATCAGGAAGATGCTCATAGCTTTTGGTAAATTTTTCATGATGACTAATGTCTCCGAGTATTGTAGGATAATCTTTACATTAATGATGGACGGACAAAATTTATTAGCCAGTCTATTGTTTTCTCTGCATTTTGACATTGTGTGCGTAATTTATTGTATTTACTCAAACGAAGTTGAAGTAGCTTTATTGTTTATAGTCAATGCTAAAAAGATGTATGTATGAATAAAAACACATTTAGATGTATTAAAAAATGGCTCTGAGTTCATTTTTTTAGTGAAATACATGCAAAAATCACATAAAAATCAAATATGTCTTGTTTTTCTCACTATCTTTGTGTAAGTATTTTATTATAAAACTAAAATAAGACTTATGAAAAAGATTTTTACATTAATAGCAGTTGTTGCTTTTATGGCATCATGTTCTACTGGAACAGGGTATAAAATTAACGGAACTGTAGAAGGTCCTGAAATTGACGGAACTTATGCCTATATTCAAGAGCGCGAAGGTCGTAATTATAACACTCTAGATAGTGCGCTGATTACTGATGGGAAATTTGAATTTTCGGGTGATGCAGAGAATGTGTCTGTAAAGTTTATATCGCTAGATGCTAAAGCTGTAGGTGCTAGAGTAATGTCCTTAATCGTATTAGAGCCAGGGAACATCACAGTAAAAGCAGATTCGGAAAAAATGTTAGTTACGGGTACAAAGCTTAACGATGCTAACAATGAGCTGAGCATTGCAATGTCTGAGAAACATAAAGCTATGAGAGAAATTTCTCAAAAGTTTCAAGCTGCAAACCAGGATGGCACTATGACAGAAGAACTTCAAGAGGAGTTGATGAAGCAGTATGATGCCCTTCAAGAACAAGTAACAGAAGGTACTGTCGCATTCTTAAAGTCAAATATGGGAAATGCGTTAGGTCAATTCTCATTCTTAATGAGTGCTTCTTCACTTGAGCTAGACGTTCAAGAAGAGCTATTGGCTTTAGCTGATGATAGCTTTAAATCGAAAGAAGAGGTTCAAAAAATTATCGAAAAACTAGATAATGCAAAGAAAGTAGCTGTTGGTCAGAAGTTTGTTGACTTCACGATGAAAGATGTAGCTGGAAACAATGTATCATTGTCAGACTATGCTGGCAAAGGTAAAGTTGTACTAATCGACTTTTGGGCAGCTTGGTGCGGACCTTGTCGTCAAGAGATGCCAAACGTAGTGAGTGCATACAAAGAGTTCAAAGACAAAGGCTTCGAAGTAGTGGGTGTTTCACTTGATAGAAATCAGGAGGAGTGGGTCAAAGGTTTAGAAGACCTTGAAATGACTTGGCCACAAATGTCGGATCTAAAGTTCTGGGATACTCCTGTTGTAGGTCTGTATGCTTTTAATGGCATTCCTCACACAGTATTGCTAGATGGCGAAGGAGTAATTATTGCAAAAGACCTAAGAGGTAATGCTCTACACGACAAACTTGCAGAGTTGCTGAAATAATAAAGCCCCAACGCTTTTAATATAACATAGAAAGATATTTAAAGAGCTGCGCTGTTATAATAGCGTGGCTCTTTTTTGTGTTAAATATAGTGTATCATTTAGCTAGAATATGCCTTATTGAAAATATTTGGCTACTTTTGTGATAAGTAAAAGAGAACATAGACATGAGACATCTCGCAAGAACACTGTTTGTATTACTTTTGATAATAATTTGTTTTGCACTACCCGAACCTGTATTCGGACAAAAAACGCAATTCACTGTAGTGATTGATCCAGGTCACGGGGGCAAGGATCCCGGTGCAGTGGGAGCAACATCTAAAGAAAAGGATATAGTGCTAGCAGTGGGTAAAAAGCTAGGCGATTTAATCAAAAGTAGCCATAGCGATGTTAAAGTATTATATACTAGAGACACAGATAAGTTTGTAGAACTAAACAAACGAGCCGAAATAGGCAATAAGGCACATGCAGACTTGTTTATATCCATTCATTGCAATGCTCTTGACAGGAGGCGAACATCTCCGCAAGGTGTTGAGACATTTGTGCTAGGTCTCCATCGAAGTAATGATAACTTGGAAGTTGCAAAGTCGGAAAACTCTGTAATATTGTATGAACAGGACTACTCAACAAAATATCAGGGCTTTAACCCTAATGAACCTGAATCATACATAATGTTTGAGTTCATGGCCGATCAATATTTACAGCAAAGTGTAAGTTTTGCAACGCTTGTGCAAAATAGGCTCGTTAATAACTCAAAAAGGGTAAATAGAAATGTACGTCAGGCTGGTTTTCTTGTTCTTCGTGAAGTGGCAATGCCTAGTGTGTTAGTAGAATTAGGGTATATCTCTAATCCAACTGACGAAAAGTTTATGAAATCAGCAAATGGACAGGCTTCTTTAGCAAATTCCATTTATCTTGCGTTTAAAGACTATAAGCGAGAATATGATAAAAAAAACAATTTATTGACAAGCTCTACTAGTAGTTCCAATCGTGTTTCGCAAGCAGATGTTGTTTCTAATGAAGAAGTAAATGTCTTAGATAATGTTGAAGTGCTATATAAAATTCAATTTCTTACATCACCTAGAAAGCTTAGTGAGAATGCTTCACAATTAAAGGGACTAAATGCTGTTAGTTATTATGTTGATGGAAAAACGTATAAGTACACTTGTGGTGATACGTCTAATTGGAACGAAATTAATAATACTCTCAGAGCTGTGCGTAAGCGCTTTAAGGATGCTTTCATAGTAGAATTTGTAGGTGATAAAAGAGTTAAGTAAAAAAGTATGCAAAATAAATATTCAAGAAATTTTATCATTGGTGTATCATTTTTGGTAGCACTTGTTTTAGTCTATTTTGGAGTAAACTATCTAAAGGGAAAGAATGTACTAAAGAAGCAAAATACCTATGTAGCATTGTTTGAAGATGTTTCGGGTTTATACACTTCATCTCCTATTTATGTTAATGGATTTCAGGTGGGGTTGGTAAGTGGGATAAAGATGCACAGCAAAGTGAGTCCCATGATATTTGCCGTTGATATCAACCTCGAAGGAAACTATAGAATACCTAAGGGTAGCTTTATTGAGTTTGGATCAGACTTGCTCGGCTCATCCACTGCAAATATTATTGTGGATAATGATAGTCGTGAGTTTTATGCACCTGGTGATACTCTGCATGGGCAGCGCGCAAGTGATATGATGGGCTCGGTGAGTAAAATAGCACCCCGAGCGGACTCATTGCTTGTTCACCTTGACTCGGTAGTACTTGCTATAAATAAACTTATGAGTAATCCACTTTGGGAAGAGGCTTTAGAGGGTATTGGTTCTACAATAAAATCACTTGATGAGGGAAGTAAGAGCCTGAATAGAGTGATGACATCACTAGATAATGATATGCCTGAGATTACTAGCAATATTGCAAATATTTCTAATGACTTGAAAGAGTTTACTAGTGATTTGGCCTCACTTGAGATTGAAAAGATGTTTCATTCCATTGATGCTACAATTGAAAATATAGAAACACTCACAGCAAAGTTAAATAACGGAGATAGTTCTATTGGTAAGTTGATTACAGATACTCAATTACATGATAGCTTGACAACAACATTGTCGTCAGTATCTCAGTTGCTGGACGATATAAGACGTGATCCTCAAAAATATTTAAGCGTAAAGGTTAGGTTATTTTAAGCTATGCCTCTATGTTTTATATGAATTATAAGTATTATAATTTAGATTTCATCTAAATTTCTTATAAGCTATATTTGGTTTGAAACTTGTTGATAACATGTGCCCAAACATCTATATCGAAGCTATCATTAAATAATTTAATAGTGCAGATGTGTTTTTATGATAGTGCTTATTATTAGTGCGTTATGGGTTTTGTTTGTTCTTATTCTATTATATATGACTATCTTGTGTGTAGAAGCTTGATAGTTAAGGGAATATTGATAGACAAATAAAACAGAGATAAAATGAATTTTTTTTTCTCGTTTTTTATTGCAATTTTTGTACTCCCCAATGATATTAATTTATACAAAAAAGAACTTTAATTTTTAGTTATAAAAATGACAACCGACTTTAAGACTTTATGGAGTAGCTGTCTCGAAATAATAAGAGATGTTTTGCCTGAGGCTGCATATAATACATGGTTTGCACCTATCGTACCGTCTAAGTATGAGGGAAATGTATTGACTATACAGGTGCCAAGTCAATTCTTTTATGAGTATCTTGAAGATAAATACATCGACTTGCTTCAGCAAACGCTGCATCGTGTCTTTGGAAGTGGAACAGTTCTTAGCTATCGTATATTAGTAGAGACAGAAAATAATTTAGCTGTTGAGATGAGAGGTGTGTCCAAGGCACCAATAAATAATAAGAAACCGAAAGCTACAATAACTACTAAAGTACCTAGTCCATTTGATAGGGTAGAAACATCAGATTTTAATTCTCAGATTAATTCTAGATATTCATTTAATAACTTTTTCGAGGGAGAGAGTAATAAGTTAGCACGAACTGCAGCAGAAGCAGTTGGTATGAATCCAGCTAAGACGGCTTTTAATCCACTTTTTGTTTATGGAAAGTCAGGAGTAGGCAAAACTCATATGTGTCATGCAATTGGTTCAGAGGTATTAGAGTTGTTCCCAGATAAAAAAGTTCTATATGTTTCAGCACACCTTTTCAAGGTGCAATATACCGATGCAAGGCGATTTAATACTATAAATGATTTTATAAATTTCTATCAAAACATAGATGTATTAATTATTGATGATATTCAAGAGTTGTCGGGTCTTGAAAAAACACAGAATACATTCTTCCATATTTTCAATCATTTGCATCAAAATAACAAACAGTTAGTCATGACTTCTGATTGCTCGCCAATGGAAATGGTGGGAGTAGAGGAACGACTGCTTACTCGTTTTAGGTGGGGCTTGTCTGTGAAACTAGAGCGACCAGATATTGAACTGCGTAAGACAATATTAAAGCATAAAATACTTACTGATGGACTTACAATTTCTGATGAAGTAGTTGACTTCATAGCTGAAAACGTTACTGAGAATGTAAGAGACCTTGAAGGTGTAATCGTATCTCTAATGGCTCACTCTATAATTAATAACAAAGATATCAATATATCTTTAGCACGCAGAGTGATGGAGCAAAACATCAAGTTTGAAAAAAAGAAAATTACTGTTCAGAAAATTCAAGATGTCGTTAGTGATTACTTTAGTGTTAAGAAGGATTTGATACAATCGTCATCAAGAAAGCGAGAAATTGTTCAAGCACGTCAAGTTACAATGTATTTTATTAAGAATCATACTGAGCTATCACTTTCTCAAATAGGATCCCATGTCGGAAACCGCAATCATGCGACTGTTTTGCATGGATACAATAATATAAAAAACTTGTCAGAGGTAGATCGTGGATTTAAAGCTGATTTAGAGTCAATAGAAAGACTATTGCAATCTTAATAAAACTATTATTGAGATTACTCTGTTTAATATTTATGATCAGTAAGCCTAACTATAATAAGGCTTACTGATTTTCTTTTTTAATCAATTATCAAAATGAAGAAGTGTCAAATATTTATATTTATATTATTTTCAGCAGTTGTTAGTGCTCAATCAACTAAATTTGCCGTTATGTCAGACATTCACTTCATGTCATCTAAGATTGCAAAGGAAGGAGAGGCGTTGTCTAATTATGAAAAGTCAACGGGACGAAACATAACAGTTTTGCACCAAGTGCTAGATAAAACCCTTCAAGAGATTATTGAAGCCAAGCCAGATGTATTGCTTATTACAGGTGATTTAACTAACCACGGTGAGAAGCAAAGTCACTTAGATATTATTCATAAGCTTAATAAACTAAAAAGACATGACATACGTGTAATGGTGATACCAGGTAATCATGATATAAACATTCCAAATGCGAAATCGTATGACAGAGATAAGATATTACCCACCCAGTCAATATCTGATAAGGATTTTGTGAAGCTTTATGACGATTTTGGATTTAAACATGCTATTAGTAGAGATAAGAATTCATTGAGCTACCTAGCTAAAATAGATAACTCAACTTGGATTATTGCTTTTGATACTAATTTGTATAAAGAGTACACTACCTCTTCAATTTCTAAAGGAAGAATTTCATCAGCTACAATGAAATGGGCTCTCGATATACTAGAGGATGCTAAAAATAAAAATATTACTGTTATAGGAATGATGCATCATGGATTGATTGAGCACTTGCCATACCAATCAGTATTTTTTTCAGATTACTTGGTAGAGGATTGGGAGAATAATGCACAAATTTTGGCTGATGCAGGGTTGCAGGTCGTGCTAACAGGGCACTTTCATGCCAATGATGTCACTTTATACACATCCCCTTCTGGTAATAAGCTGTATGATATCGAGACAGGTAGTTTGGCTACTTATCCATTTCCTTATCGTATAATAGATTTGAATAATAAAACTATGAACATTGAGACACATTTCATTCATAGTGTAAAGTCTGAACCAAATTTGCAAGAAGTATATAGACTAAGATACGAAGACATTGCTAAATCGTCCATTGCCTCTAGAGTGAAAAGTATAGGTGTATCGTTTCCTGAAATAGTTAATGATGTTATAGTTAGATTGCTTACTCGAATGAGTTTACTACACGCTGCAGGAGACGAAAAGATTAGTAGTGACACACAACGAATGATAGAAGTCTTTGCGAGAGTGATGGGAGATGAAAACTTTGAGATGTCAACATTTTCATTGGATTATGAACCAGCTGACAATAACCTGACAATAGATTTAAAATGAAGTCGGAATCTTTGTTGAAAGCATATTTAGAGCCTGATAGGATAGAGGCGGGCTGTGATGAGGCAGGGAGAGGCTGTCTTGCAGGACCTGTGTTTGCTGCATCCGTTGTGCTACCTCCAAGTTTCAAGTGCAAGGGACTTACTGATTCAAAAAAACTTACAGATAATAAACGGAGAGAGCTTCGCCCGATAATCGAGAGAGAGGCTATTTCGTTTTCGGTTGGTATTTGTTCACCAGAAGATATTGATAGCTTAAATATATTATGGGCTTCAGTTGAGGCAATGCATCGAGCACTGTCACAATTGTCAGTTGTGCCACAACATATACTTGTAGATGGAAATAAATTTCGTTCGTATAATGATATTCCTTATACTTGTGTTGTGGGTGGAGATGCTAAATATTTGTCTATAGCTGCTGCATCAATTCTTGCAAAAACTTATAGAGACGACTATATGGAAGAAAT
>JAAYFB010000200.1 GCA_012728465.1 Proteiniphilum sp.
TCTCTAGCAAAGTAGGCAAATTTTAGATTTACATCATCTTTAAGACCTGCGTATATGGCTTTGGCAAGATTACCAAAGCCGATGAAACCATGATTCATATTAGTTTGTTTTTATTGTTCTATTGTTCTTTTTAAATTTAGAAAATTCAATGCTTTCATTCATTGCATTTAGTATGTAGTTGTTTTGTGCACCATTTACAATCCACATTTCAATATTATTATTCATGCATATTTCGGCTGCTCTTATTTTAGATGTCATTCCACCTGTGCCTAGTGTTGATTCTTTTTCTTCGATACAATGTTTAACTGAGTTTATGTCAGAAATGTTATTAATAAGTTTGGCATCTTTATTTAGATGAGGGTTGCCAGTGTATATTCCATCAATATCTGATACTAAAACAAGTAGGTCGGCCTCTGTGATAACTGCCACAAGTGATGATAGTTTGTCATTGTCTCCAAGCACTATTTCCTCAATAGATACTGTGTCATTTTCGTTTACAATCGGAATGTAATCCACTTCCCATAGTTTGTTTATTGTATTGCGTGTATTTTCGTTTGCAACGGGGTTTTCAAAATCACGATAGGTTAGTAGTATCTGTGCGATGTTGAGACCAAAAGTGGCAAAGATATTGTCGTAGAGCTCCATCAACTTTGTTTGTCCTATTGCTGCGAGGGCTTGTTTTGAGTCAACATGTTTGTTAAAACCATTAATTTCCACAAACTGTCTTGCTGTAGCAATTGCACCTGATGATACTATTACAATATTATATTTCTCTTTAAGAACTACAATTTGTCGTGCTAGGTTTTCAATTACAGCAAAGGATATTCTATTGGTGCCCGCTGTAAGTGTTGAGGTGCCAATTTTAATAATTAGTTTTTTCTTCATTTCTATGATTGATTGTTAGGCATTATTGCAAGATGTGCTTGATGGTTGTTGGTCTCTTACATGTCCATCTCCAAACACAAACCATTTGTTTGTTACTAGCTCTTGTGCTCCAAGTGGACCCCTGAAGTGTATTTTTTGTGTGCTTATTGCTATTTCGGCACCCACACCAAATTGTCCTCCATCGGTAAATCTGCTCGATGCATTGTGATATACGGCTGCACAATCCACCTCTTGCATAAATTGTTTTGCTTTATCTCTATTTGTGGTCGCTATCACGGCTGAGTGTCCTCCTGAGAATTTGTTTATGGTGTTTATTGCTTGTTCAATATCATCAGCAAGGGTAAAGTATATTTTAGGAGCAAGAAATTCTTCGTACATTATATTATCACTCTCGTCAACTATTAAACTTGTGCTTAGTTTAGATGTTTCTTGGTCTGCATATGCACTAATGTTGTTAGCTTTCAGTGCATCCACAAATATATTAATATTACTTTGTAGATCATCAATGTTTCTATTTACAATTACTTTGTCGATTGCATTGCATACACTTATCCTCTGCTTTCCGTTAATGATTAGTTGGGTGGCTATTGCTATATCCACTTCATTGTCGATGTACAAAAAGTTATTGCCACGTCCGCTAACTATTACTGGTACAGAGCTATTTTTGGTTACAAAGTTGATTAAGCCATCACCACCTCTTGGTATTATCAGGTCAATATTGTGTGTGTTGCCTTTAATTAATGACTGCGTATCTTCTCTTGAAATATCTAAGTATTGCACAAACTCCTTTTCAAAACCGTTTTCAACAAGTGATTGCTGCCATAGTTCGGTAAGAATTAGATTTGAGTTTATTGACTCTTTACCTCCTTTTAATAAGATCTTATTCCCGGCTTTAAATGCTGTTGCAGCTGCTTCTATTGTAACATCAGGGCGTGATTCGTATATTATTAGAATAGTGCCAAATGGGACAGTTTTGTTTACAATATGTAGTCCATCATCACGTGTGTAATCGTATAATACTTTGCCTACAGGGTTGTTCTGCAATGCCACTTCACTAAGAGATTTTATCATTCCCTTTATTTTATCTTCATCAATCTTTAGCCTATCCCTCATAGAATCATCGCTGTGGGATAAGTTATCTATATCGATTTGATTTTGATAAATAATATTTGATTGATTCTCCTCAAGAAGTTTAGAAAGATAAATAAGGACATTATTTTTTGAATCAATTGCCATCTTTTTGTGTTATTTTGAAAATATAAATAACGCAAAGATATTATTTTGTTTTAGAATAAGGGTGTTTTGTGTCAAATTAATAATTTAGTGGGTCTTTCTGTTAGAAGTTATCATACTTCTACTCTTCTTTCCGCAATATCTCCATTAGCACTTTTATGTTAGCATGCTCGGTATCTTTTGCAGAATATAGTAGAGTGACAGTTTTATATTCCTTTTCTATATCATGTATTTGTTTCACAAGGTGTTTGTTGTGAGTGAGCTCTTCAATATACTTCGTTTTGAATTCATGCCACCTAGTGGTATCATGATTATACCATTTTCGAAGCTCGGTAGATGGCGCGATGTCCTTCATCCATAAGTCGATGTGAGCTTTCTCTGTAGAAAGCCCACGAGGCCAAAGGCGATCTATGAGGATACGATATCCATCATCATCGCCTATGGCGTCATATGTGCGCTTACTTTTTATCATTGCTTTTAGTTTTATTTGTCAATTCCTACTCTATTGAGAATGAACGCAAACTCGAAGGCCCAATCCTTGATGCTGTCATATCTTCCTGTTGCACCTCCGTGTCCCGACTCCATGTCCATATGTAACAACAATAGGTTGTTGTCTGTTTTCAGTGAGCGCAGTTTTGCTACATATTTTGCAGGTTCGTGAAACAATACCTGCGAATCGTTGATTCCTCCCGTAACCAATATGTTTGGATAGTTTTGAGCCTCAATGTTATCGTATGGCGAGTACGAAAGAATGTAGTTATAGTACTCCTCTTCATTAGGATTTCCCCACTCTTCATATTCTCCTGTAGTTAGTGGCAGTGTATCGTCAAGCATAGTGTTTACAACATCCACAAAGGGCACTTGTGCCACTATCGTTTGATAAAGGTCGGGACGCATATTTGCTACTGCACCCATCAATAATCCTCCTGCACTTCCACCCATGGCGGCAAGCTTGTGGGGCGATGTGTATCTGTTATTTACCAA
>JAAYFB010000201.1 GCA_012728465.1 Proteiniphilum sp.
AACTACATCTTGTGTAAAGGCTACCATAAGCATCATCTTTGCCTCTTTTTCTGGAATACCTCTAGCTTGTAAATAATACATAGCGTCATCATCAAGATGTCCAGTAGTAAGACCATGGGAACACTTAACATCATCTGCATAAATTTCAAGTTGTGGCTTTGAGTACATCCTTGCATCTTCAGATATCAACAAGTTTTTATTGTCTTGATATGCTAGTGTCTTTTGAGCATCTACTTCAACTAAAATTTTACCACAAAATACCCCTACCGATTTATCCTGTAGAGCATACTTAAACAACTCATTACTGTGGCAGTTAGGCACTGCATGATCTAAAAATGCATAGTTATCAACATGCTGTTCTTTATCACAAATAGCTAACCCACCGATGTGTGCCTCGGCATACTCGCCCAACATGCGGAACTTGTAATTGTTACGTGTCAGTCCATTATGCAAAGTTATTCCCGATACATTAACATGCGAATTCTCTTTTTGCTCCGAGAATAGGTTATTAATCTTCTTAGTTTTATCAGAATTTTCCTCTAACTCATAGATATCTACCTGTGCATCTCTGTCAGCGAATACTTCGGTTACTTGTGTTACTACAAATTCAGCATCACTAACCGTGTGATCGCATACTAATAGCTTCACTTGAGAATTTCTCTCAGCAATAACCAACACGCGCCTATTGACATTTAAATCAAACTCGCTTTTAAGTAGGTTTATTATCTGAAGAGGCTGCTCTACTACAATATTTTCGGGTACATAAACCACAAAACCATCCTGAGCAAACATAGTATTGTAAGCCACAACCCCATTATCACTAGCTTTAGCTATTTGCGCATAGTGCTTCTTAAATATTTTTGAATGCTCTTCTGCAAACTTTTGAATACTCCCAACAAACACTCCCTTAGCAAGTGGAGCTTGCTCCTGACCATTTGCATAAAAACGGTCGTTTATCATAAAGTACAAGTTTGTATTTAAGTTTGGAACATCACACTTAAACACATCATAAGGATTTATTTCTACTGCATTATTATCAATATTAATAGCAAGTTCTGCATCAAACAGTCGAGCAATATTGGTATTTCTATAATCCTCCATCTTGGAGGTTGGGAATCCTGATTTACTAAACACATCAAAAGCATCATCACGATGACGATTCATTCCTTTGACGGAATGCTTATCGATTTTGCTTCTGTTGTTTTTAAATAAATCAATATACTGTTGTTCAATCATTTAATTACTCCTTTTTAGTGTTTAATAATCCAGTCGTATCCTTTTTCTTCCAATTCAAGTGCCAATTCTGGTCCACCTGTTTTAATGATTTTGCCATCATGAAGAACATGTACTACGTCAGGTTTAATATAATCTAGCAATCGCTGATAGTGAGTAATCACGATTGAGGCTTTATCTGGTGTATGAAGCTTATTAACGCCCTCAGCCACTACCCTAAGAGCATCGATATCAAGACCTGAATCCGTTTCGTCTAGTATAGCCAAAGTTGGATCAAGCATTGCCATTTGAAAAATTTCATTTCTTTTTTTCTCACCACCTGAAAAACCCTCATTTACCGAACGGCTTGCAAGCTGTGCACTAATATTTAGAAGCTCTCTCTTCTCTTTCATCAACTTCAAGAAGTCTGAAGCAGGAATAGGCTCTTCACCATTGTATTTTCTCTTCTCGTTAAGAGCAGAGCGCATAAAGTTTACCATACTTACACCAGGAATCTCTACTGGATATTGAAAGCTAAGAAACAAGCCTTCGTTTGCTCGCTCATGTGGATCCAACTCAAGTAGTTCTTTATCTTTAAAAATAACACTACCTTTTGTGACCTCAAACTTAGGGTTTCCTGTCAATACAGATGCAAGTGTACTCTTACCAGATCCATTTGGACCCATGATTGCATGAATCTCCCCTCTGTTTATTTCCAGATTTATTCCTTTCAGAATTTCTTTATCCTCTACAGTTGCATGTAGATTTTTAATTTGTAATAAATTAGCCATAACTATATATTAAAAAAACGGCAATATATGTATGTATCCTGCCGCTCATCATTTTATATCCTTTGTGAATTTAATTATTTGTAGATACTGTTTGCTGTCTGAATAACAATTATTTGTCGTAATTGTTTACATCTAACCAATAAAAGATAAAACAGTCATAAATGAGCAATGATTTACACCATTAAGTTACTTCTTTATTTGTGTCGTTATGAGCTGTATCCGACTCTTTTATTTTCTTAAATAGATCTGATGCAAAGACAAACTCATTTAGCCTTTTATTTTCCGAATTCATAATATCATCTTTAGTTCCGGTCCACTCAAGTACACCTTCATCCAAAAATATTATTTCATCGCCTATATTCATTACTGAGTTCATATCATGAGACACCACTATAGATGTGATACCAAAATCAACAGTAATATCTGCAATAAGCTCATCAATTAATTGAGAGGTTTTGGGATCCAGACCCGAGTTGGGTTCATCGCAAAACAAAAATTTAGGGTTCAATGCGATGGCACGTGCTATTGCCACACGCTTCATCATACCACCAGATATTTCAGATGGATACAAATTAGCAGCATGTGATAAATTTACTCTATCAAGACAAAACTCGGCACGCTTAAGTCGCTCTCGCTGATTCTTCTTCGAAAACATATCCAAAGGAAACATCACATTCTCTATCACCGTTCGAGAATCAAACAAAGCAGATCCTTGAAACATCATACCCATATTGCGACGCAGTTTTTTGATATCTCGCGTACGCATATTTACTATATTCTTGCCCTCATAGTTTATAACTCCACTTGTAGGGTCAATCAATCCAATAAGGCACTTTAGGAAAACTGTTTTTCCCGATCCGCTCTTGCCAATAATCATATTAACAACACCTTCTTTAAATCTGGTGCTGATATTATCGAGAACAACACGACCGTCAAACTCTTTCACTAAATCTTTTACTTCTATCATATCACAACAATTATGCTATTATCCTAGTAAATACCAAGTCGGTAGCAAGAATCAATATATTGTTGATAACCACTGAATCGGTGCTGGCCTTACCAACTTCCAAGGAACCACCCTTTACATAATAGCCAAAATATGCAGATACTGATGCTATAATAAAGCCATACATCATAGACTTTATGATGGACGACCACACAAACCTCTCCCTAAAAAAGAACTGAATGCCATAAACATACGTTGATACTGGAGGAACGCCAGTAACCAAACAAATAACATATCCCCCAAATAGTCCTAAGAACATGCTCACGATAACCAGTACGGGCATAAATGTTACAAATGCAGTAATTTTAGGCATTATCAAGTAGTTGGCAGAGTTCACCCCCATTATCTCAAGTGCATCTATCTGTTCAGTTACTCTCATAGTTCCTACTTCAGATGCAATATTAGACCCAACCTTTCCCGACAAGATTAAACACATAATGGTTGACGAAAACTCAAGTAATATAATCTCTCGTGATACTACTCCCACGGTGAAACGTGGTAGGAGTGGTGAATCAATATTTAGTGCAATTTGCATCACTATTACTGCTCCGATGAAGAAAGATATAATCATTACAAGCCAAATGGAATTAACCCCTAGCTTATATGTCTCTTTTGAGAACTCTTTGAAAAACTCTCTAGTTCTGTCGGGCAATGACATTGCGCGTTTCATCAAAACGACATATTCTCCAACGCTTTCTAAAGACTTTATCAACCCCATACTATCTCTAACATATTATTCATTTAGCAAAGATAGATAATGTTTTTTATTTTGATGGTCATTAGCATAAACGATTAATAGCATAAGCGTATAAACCATTTAATCAAATCATTTACTAATTTTGCACAATCAACAAAACTGTAAATGAACAACAATAATAAATCAGGCCTCTTTGTGGCCATAGCCATAGCAAGTTGGTCAACCGTGGCTTCTGCATTTAAGATAGGATTGCGGCACTACACATACTTCGAGCTAATACTAGTATCTGCTATTATGGCTATGCTAGTGTTTGCAACGGTGGTGACTATACAAGGCAAATGGAAACATTTAAATTACTTAGGCACTAAGCAATGGGTAGGATTTGCACTGAGTGGGCTACTTAACCCTGCTCTTTATTACATCATTCTTTTCAAATCATATGACTTACTGCCAGCACAAATTGCCCAATCTATAAACTACTTTTGGCCAACTCTACTTACCATAATGTTGGCAATATTTATGCGACAAAGTATTCCTAAATTTAAATACATTGGCATGCTCATTTCATTTGGTGGCGTCGTGCTTATATCACTAGGCACTGGAGGAATAGCTGGCGTGTCGCTATCTGGTACTGGCATAGCACTAGCATTTCTTAGTGCCTTCTTGTGGGCAATGTTTTGGATTTTGAACCAACGAAACAAAAATACTGACTCGATGGTGGCTCTATTTCTCAACTTCATGTTTGGTGCTGTATATCTATTAATAGCCACTCTTTTTGTTCCAACCAATTTACTATCCGTAAGCGGATTACTATCTGGTGTGTACGTGGGCACGTTCGAAATGGCAATACCATTTATATTTTTTGGTATGGCACTAAAAGAGAGCAAAAACCCATCACTGATCAATCAGCTATGCTACCTATCTCCTTTCATTTCGCTATTTATTATTCATTTTGTGGTGGGCGAAACAATTTATCCTACCACATACATAGGATTGGGCTTAATAGTTAGTGGCATCGTCCTCAATGAGATGATAGCTAAAAGAAAACAATTACGTTTCACTTAACGAGGTATTATAAAACATATTTTTGTTCACAGCATGTTTGACAATTGTAGCAATATTATAGATAAAATGAATAATGCGGGAATGGCAAGAACTCCATTTCTATTTGGCATAGACTATGAGCTAAGCGATGGTTTTTTTGTTGCCAACCCTCTACAACAAAACGATATCCTCTTCACAATTAACAATGTTGGCAACTGCACCACGTCACCTAATAAAATATCAGGCTATGCTTTTGATAGCATCCCCGAAAGCTTCGAGTCGTATCAGGCTAAGTTTGACATTGTGATGTCGAGCCTAATAAATAGAGATGTAGATTTGATAAACCTAACGCTAAAAACACCTATCGCCACTTCTTTATCGCTCACAGATATATTTAATCACAGCAAGGCTAAATATAGAATTTGTATCCCCAATAAATTTGTTTGCTTCTCACCCGAGATATTTATTAGAACACACAAAGGCAAAATATACTCCTATCCGATGAAAGGAACCATCAATGCTAGCATCCCCAATGCTGAGGCAAAAATCATCAACAACCCCAAAGAGATTGAAGAGCACACGTTAGCTGTCAAGATAATAGAAAACGATTTGAGCAACATTGCCACTGATGTGTCCACTACTCGCTTCAGATATGTAGATACAATCTATAATAGTAAAGGTAATTTGCTGCAAGTTAGCTCACAAGTGGAGGGAACATTAAGTGACGACTTCAGCCACCACTTAGGAACAAATATTTTCAAACTACTTCCTGCGGGCTCCATTGCTGGATGGCCACGAGACAAGGCTTTGAGAGTTATTAAACAGGCTGAAGTCGAAATACGAGGTTACTACTCGGGCATTGTAGGTTATTTTGATGGCACGGACATAGACTGTGGCGTGATGATAAGATTTATAGAGAAGGATGGAGAGAAATTATATTTCAGAAGTGGAGGTGGCATCACCATCAATAGCAATTGCGAAAGCGAATACAAAGAAGTGTCCGAAAAAATATATCTACCATTTTAATACGTACAAATATATGCTTCTAGAAACCATATGCATACACAATAACCAAGCAGTCAACATACATTTGCACACACAAAGGATGCAAAATTCGGCTAAAAATCTAGGTTTTGTAGCTCCCCATCTACCAAATCTAGTGGATATTATGCCCAGAAGTCTAGCAAACAAAAGGGTTAGATGCAGCATAAAGTATGGCACCGACATTATTGATATTCTATTTGTTGAATACACCCCACGAGTTATCAGATCGCTAAAGGTGATAGAAGCTGACATAAGCTACTCACTAAAATTTGCAGATAGACACCCGCTCAATCAATTACTATTGCAAAAAGGATATTGCGACGAGGTTCTGGTTGTGAGAGACAATTTCATCACCGACACCACATTTAGCAATGTAGTTTTCGAAAACAGTGAAGGGCTATTTACGCCCGACACATACTTGCTAAATGGTATAAAGAGACAAAAACTGATAGCCGAAGGAGTGGTGAAAGAGACAAGAATATCGCAAAATGATCTACATAAATATAGCAGAGTGCATTTAGTGAATGCGATGCTAGATATTGGAATGTCTGTTGTGAACATTAGAAACATCAGATAGAAATAAAAACAATATATCAACCTTAAATTATTATATAGAGGCATTTCATTTTATTTCTACATCTACTTTTTTTATGAATATTTTTTGCAACTATAAATCTGCAAGCAATATTTCACTATTATATCACAGACACAAACACACAATTAATGTTAGAAATATGTATAAATTCACTAAAACAACACCCTTTCAAGATGATAATTACAACTTCTAGAAGTAAACATTGTCATAAATGCTCTGCATTGGCAATTTTGCAAAGAAAGTATTGTCATTAACAAACCATTTTGACTAAAAACTAAGTAAAACAATGATAATTAGGTTTATAGTTGAGTATTTTCAATAAAAATCAATGCATTTACAATGTGGTAAATGAACCAAATCAAAAGAATTCATCCATTTACAATGTGGTAAATGGACCAAATTAAAAGAACTCATCTATTTACAATGTGGTAAATGCATCATTTCTTATCAAAAACGATGAATGACAGATGATATTTGCATTACATTTTTTAAGAATTAGTCAATACCATTCTTCATTGACAATGAATAGAAAAGTAATCAGTAAA
>JAAYFB010000202.1 GCA_012728465.1 Proteiniphilum sp.
ATGAGGCCATCCTCCTGCCCTACCATACATATAACCAGTGTAGTCACACATTGCTGGACATAGGGCTACTAACATTTTAATTCGTGTATCTAGTGATGATGTGATAATTGATAATGCTCCCCCTTGACTAGAACCCCATGCAGCTAGGTTTTCACCATCAAAGCTTGCTAATTCAAAAATTAAATCAACTGCTTTTATACATCCTGTTATTACTCGTTTGTAGTAATATGAATTTCTACTAGATAAGCCCCAAAACATATATTTGATGTAAGAGCTATTTTGTAGCTCATCATAAAACTTTCTATCCCATACCATAGGAAAGGGATGAATGTATAGATCAAGCGTTATAACGTCTCTATCGGCGATGGCTATATTTCCACCTGAAGGATGGACTCCAGCACCTGGAAATCGTATAATTGCAGGATACTGCCCTTCTTTAACAGGAATGGTTATAATTCCATAGGATCTATTCGAATACTCATAATTCTGGTAATTTACTTCGTAAACATTGTATCTATCTGTACATTTTTCTTTTATTAATCTCATTTGTGTATCCAGCGGTATATCTCTTGATTTGGATACTATTTCATTCCAAAACTTCAGGAAGTCATCAGGATATTCAATTGTCGGAGCAATATTATCAGGTTGGAACGCAGCAGTAGCAAATTCTTTGAATACACTTTCACCACTATAAATTGTAACGGTACAACGCAAAAAACCAGGGATTCCCATCGTACCCCCATCAATTACAAACTCTTTACTATCAATATTAAAAGAATCCACTTTTATGGGCAACATCTTCTCTGGTCCTATTTCATATGACACAATAAGAGGTAGTGCAACATCTCCTAATATAGATACATTAAAGATTGCTTTTTCTCCAAGATTATATACCCAATTATCGTGATTAGGCACGACTTTTAGACTTATATTTTCACTAAAACATAATGTACTATTAATGATGATTAAGCAAAATATAAACCCAACAATGTTAAAAACTCGTGAACTCTTCATACCGTATTTATAATATATGTAATATGATTATTTCAAAAACCACTCAAAGAATGAATATATTGCCTCATTTGATTTTTCATTAGGGCTATGTTCTAAACGATTAGTCATTGCAACTCTATGAGTATATCCCAATAGCTTGTTGATAGATATTGTATGATTCAGAGGTATCCAACGCTCTAAGGGGTCTGAAGAGCCTCCTGAAACAAGAAAGGGGCGAGGTGCCATGAGTGCATGAAGCTCATGCAAGTCGTATCCCTCTTGCTTTAACTTAGGATACAAACCCTTAGCGTTCTCTCCCGTCTTATCCCATGTGTTTTTCCAAGGTGGTTGATAATAGCCTAAATACCATGGTTCCCAATAATTTACACCAGACCCCTTCGTTTCATCAAAAACTATCCCAGGATCACTCCAAGCTGCACAAGCAAATTTATCGTAGAGGCATGATGCAAACATAGCCCACTTTCCACCATATGAGTGTCCAACAATACCTATTCTCTCAGGATCAACGTCATTTACTTTCGATAGAGCTTCGAAAGCATTTGCTGCAGCATATGCCAATAAAGACAGGGGCTGTATTTCTGAGTTATCTCTGTTTGGATAATATATAGAATATGTTTTATTTTTTGTTGTCTCTGATGTTCCTATTGATAATGTTATAAAACCCTTTTTCACTAATTGATAAGCAAAATCTCGGTGTGATTTTTCACCGACGCCTATTGATGGCTCGGGTTCGTAGAACACAGATATTACAGCTGGTTTCTTTCCCACTTTGTTTGGAACAAGCAAATACCCTTCTGTTTGCTCATTCGGTGTCCAATAAAATCTAACTTTATATTGAGTAAAGTCTTCCCTATTCTCTTTGCTTATAATTTCAAATTCCTGCTGATTTAATATAGGAGGCCACTCACCCATCATATTCATCCATTGAGAACGAATTTCATTACGCCTGTCTTCCCAATCTATTTTATCTTTTACCAATCTGCCATCATAAAACTGAAGTGGGCTACGATAACCTTGAAAACTATATTCATACTCACTAGGTGGATAAAAATAAGGAGAAAGAGTATTCCAAGTATTTTCATTTATATCAACGGGTGTAATCTTATCTGGATTACTAACAGCATAATGCGCAGCATATTGTGCTACTTTAGCTTGAAAAGGAGTTACTGTATGTGGAATATAGTTGTTGCCTATAACAGACTTATTAAAAAGTTTCTCGTACCATACACAAGATGCTGTGTATCTGCCATAGTTAACTTCTAAATGATAACCATCTTTACAAAATGTGTCTCCTAAACTACTTGTTCTTCCATTTTGAATAGCTGTTCCAGCTGGTATAATAATATCAATTCCTGTTCTTTCAGCTACTCGATTTGAAGACTCAATAATCGCATTATACATTGTTAATTGATCATTGTTATAATACTTAAAACCATTGTGAGTTGAATTACTTGCATATGCCCATGTGCTATGTAGTATTACGTCCATACTTGGATTTGTTGAATGACTTTCTACAAACTCAATCAATTTATCTATATAAGGAAAGTAAGTGTCATATTGTCCGGACAAGGAGCTTACTTGCTGAAGAGATATATAGTCCCAATCTTCATCTTTAATTGCATCTATTAGATTGAAACTCGGTGTTTCAGTTCTGTTACCCTTGACTATTTTACGATATGAATAAACTGAATAATTATTTACTGCATTATGGTAGTGCTTTTCTAAAGAGCATCCTCCAATATACATATTACCAATTATGATGGTATCTCCATTTGCCTCTACCAACCCTGACAGATAATGTTCAATAGCGTCATACGAAAAACTATTACCTATGGACAACAACTTTATTTGCTTTGCATAAATAGATGAAAGTGAAATGCAAAG
>JAAYFB010000203.1 GCA_012728465.1 Proteiniphilum sp.
ACAATCTCGTATAACGTCTTTAAGGTCATATTGCTTCCATCATTCTCTATTCTGGAAATGAAAGGGCGCTTCTTATCAATTAGCTCTGCTAGTTGTTCTTGTGTTAAGTTTTTATCTTCTCTAGCCTTTTTAAGAAGCAAGCCTACACTGAAAGTTTCAAACTCTCTATCAAGATTGTCTCTACGCTCAGTTCCTTCTCTTCCATAAATATCATCCTTTATATCTTTCCAACTACGTATATTCATAATTGTCATTTTTTATTGTTGTAATACTTGTTCATTAACTTAAGTGCCTTCTCAATCTCTTTTTTGGGTGTCTTTTGATCCTTCTTTGTGAATCCATTTAAAAGAACAACTAACTTCCCATCGTCAAAAAAGCAAAACACTCTCCAGATATCACTTCCGAGCTTAATTCTAGTTTCATACAAGCCATTCGTACCAGATATATGTTTAAGATAATTACTAGGAATCCGTTCTAACGTTTCTATTGCCTCGATAATCTTAAATATTTTATCCTGTACTTTTTGAGATTGTTTCCTCAAAAAGTCACTAAAATGGTTTTCGTATTCAACTACTTCTCGGAATCTATTACTCATAACAACAAATGTAACGTATAAGTTACAAATAAGCAAGTGTTTTATAATATTTATCCATGAATATATAGAAATGAACAAAAAACTCGATATACACAAAGAACAGCAAGGTGTATTCCACAAAAAAATCCCACTAGCATACTTTACGCTAGTGGGATTTTTTAATATCACTCTTTGTGTTGCGCTACAATAAATTCCTTTTACAGGTACTCTACTGCCTTATCAAGTCTTATTGAGTTTGAACCCTTAAGCAAAACATACTTAGCCTTTATTGGTGCATCCTTTAGCTCATCAATTAGCAAATCTACATTTTCGTACACCTCTAAAGTGTTTTTCTCTTCTATTAATGAAGACAATTTATTGAAAATGGGACCTACTAGGATTACTTTTTCAAGCTCCTGATCTAGTATAAACTGAATCAACTTTTTGTGCTCATCCTCCGATATGGCACCAAGCTCATTCATATCACCCAACACAACCACCTTGGGCAATGAGGAAGGAATCTTCACAAAAAACTCAAGCGATGCCCTCATACTAGTAGGATTGGCATTGTATGAGTCAATAATCAAATCGTTATTAATAGTACGTTCAAATTGCGAACGATTGTTCTTTGGTTCATATGCCTCCAATGCCTCGCTTATTTGATGAGCATTAATGCCATAATATTTCCCTATCGCTGCAGCTGCAAGAGCATTATCCAGATTGTACTCACCCACTAAATGTGTGCGAACCTTATGTGGATGTTCAAAGAAGTTCCAATCGAAATGCAAAAAAGGAGTTTCTGCAGACAATGTACCTGATACAAACAAATCGGAATTATCCCTTCCATAAAGCATCCTATCCATACCATCAGACTTCTCAAACAGTATATCATTATCTTTATTCACAAACACCTTGCCCTCATTCTCTCTGATGAAATCGTAAAGTTCGAGCTTTGTTTTAATAACATTTTCAAACGAGCCAAAACCTTCAATATGTGCCTTACCAATGTTGGTAATCAAGCCAATGTTTGGCTCTGCTATTTCGCAAAGAGCCTTTATTTCCCCCTCATGATTAGCCCCCATCTCAATCACTCCTATCT
>JAAYFB010000005.1 GCA_012728465.1 Proteiniphilum sp.
ATATTTCAACAATGATTGTGATGTTACATCAAATCAGTTTACACAGCAATGTAAGTGCAAAAGTTTCTCATTCAACTACCCTTTTGCTGGAATATTTTTCGATCAAAATTACAATGTTAATATTTTAACTTAACGTAAATGCAAAACAGGGTTAAGTTTAACACAAGTAGAAGTCGGGAATGTTAAATATGCATTTGCAAAACACGTTTCCGTTCGGAAACGTGTTTTGTAAATTCATATTTTGCTGTTTTAGTATGGAAAAGCGTAAACGTTGAACTATTTTTGCCTATTTTCGTTTGGGGACAAGTAAAAATGATAACATCTTTTATGAAGTGCGATCCAAAACAGTTAAAACACAGTAGTTTTTCATCCATTTCCATTTTGGAAACGCATTTTGCAAATGACAAAATCATTTTTCCCAATGGAAATGACTTTTGCAAAACCACTTTTACTCATTCCCTAATTTTTTTGTGTCAATCATATTTGACTTTTGCTCATTGCCTTTTTTGCGAGTGTCAATGTGATTTGAGTTTTGCTCGTTGTCGAAAATGCGAAGAGATTTTGGAGTGCGTTTTAGATTATTCGACTTGCCAACAAAATCTACTCAACGCATTGCTTCATTTATATTCAGGTTTAATTAGTGTAGCAGATAAATGGATACGCCAGTCAAAGCAATGGATACTCAAGTTTTATACTGACAGTCAATATGGAAAGTTGGCTTTGCCCATTTTAGTCTGTTCAATAACAATACTTCGCCAAAGTGACTAAGAGCGGAAAAAATGGGCTGCTCTGCCAATTTATAAATAGATTGAATATTTTCAGCATTAGTATTCATCACCATATTTAGCTATTATCTCTCAATATATACTCATTTATTGGTATTGATAATGTTTTATATCAATAGTAATTTTGTGTCGATGTTAAGGGTTGTCACCGTTAGTCCTCAAAGCTAATGAATTCAACTCACGAAAATAATTTCTATAAAGTAAAATATATTGAGAACTATAATACTCATCCTGATATTGCTGGTGGTTTCTGTAGTATCGGTTTTTGTTGGGGTGGTTGATATAAATATAGCAGATATCATAAACATGGATAGCGAAAAGCTATCGCTTATTGCTATTAGTCGATTTCCACGAACTATGGCGCTGATTCTTGCCGGGGTGGGGATGAGCGTGTCGGGAGTGATAATGCAACAAATGACACAGAACAAATTTGTGGCTCCAACCACTGCAGGCACATTAGATGCTGCAAAGATGGGACTGCTAATGTTTCTTATACTTGTTCCATCTGCTGGAATAGGATTGAAGATGTTGTTTGCATTTTTGTTCACGTTTGTGGCTAGCATCGTATTTCTTGGTATTGTAAGGAAAATACGTCACCGTAATGTGGTGTTTGTTCCCATCGTAGGTTTGATGTTTGGTGGTATTCTTAGTTCTATTTCCACGTTTTTTGCTGTCAGGCTCAATATTGTGCAAGATACCAATGCATGGATGATTGGAGATTTCTCGGGAGTTCTTCAAGGACGGTATGAGCTTATTTACCTTAGCCTACCCGCAATCTTGATTACGTACATATATGCCAACAAATTTACGGTGATAGGTATGGGCGAAGATTTTGCTAAAAATCTTGGGCTCAATTACAAATCGGTGATGAATATAGGTCTTTTTTGTGTTTCGCTAACTGTTAGTGCTGTAGTGATAACGGCTGGTGTGATACCCTTTTTGGGGTTAATAGTACCCAATGTAGTTAGCTTGATTTTTGGCGACAATCTTAAAAAGACTCTCCCATATGTAGCACTCACAGGTGCAATATTTCTGTTGATATCTGATGTTATTGGTAGGGTAGTGATATACCCTTACGAAGTGCCAATTGGTGTAACTGTTAGTATCATCGGAGCGGTAATATTCTTAATCTTAATATTTAAGAGAAGATGAAGAATATTAAGCGAAACTATATTGTTGCATCGTCACTGCTTATTTTGTTTGCAGCTTTGTTCCTATTTTATGGTATTGGCTCCAATTGGGAGTTTGCTTTAAAGCTGCGCTCTCTAAAACTAGTTGCAATACTGGTAGTGTCAGGTAGTGCGGCATACTCCACAGTTGCATTTCAAACCATAACAAACAATAGAATACTAACTCCGTCAATAATGGGCTTCGAGTCGGTATATCTATTGTTGCAAACTATTATAGTTTATATTTATGGCGACAGCACCTATAAAGTGTTAGGTAGTTTGGGCAATTTTACTTTGTCGATAGTCTGTATGATAGGTTTTGCTTTCTTGCTCTACTTATTGATATACAAGAAGGGAAAAGATAATCTTTATTTACTTCTGCTTGTTGGTATAATATTGGGCTCGTTGTTTAATAGCTTAAGCTCGTTTATGCAATTGCTTATCGACCCTAACGATTACTTCATAATTCAAGGTAAAATGTTTGCTACTTTTAATAAAGTAAATGCTAGTCTATTGTGGCCATCAGTTATTATCACGGTAGTGGCATTGCTATATGGCTTTACACAGACAAAGTATCTTGATATACTATCTCTTGGACGTGATCAGGCTATTAACTTAGGGGTCAACTACAACAACAAGGTGAAGCTATTTCTTGTTATAATATCTGTGCTAGCATCAGTATCTACTGCTTTGGTGGGACCTATCACATTCTTAGGATTATTGGTGTCTAATCTTACCTACGAGATATTTAAAACGTATAAGCATAAGGTTATTATATCGGCAGCAATACTTGTGACGGCAGTTACATTGCTAGGTGGACAATTTATGATGGAGAGATTCTTTAAACTCTCGATACCCGTAAGTGCCATTATTAACATGGTGGGTGGTGTCTATTTTATGTACTTATTATTAAGGGTGAAAAAGTTATGATTCAGGTAAAAGATATAACAAAACAATATGGTTCTAAAGTAGTTTTAGATGAAGTAAATTTGAAATTTCCCAAAGGCAAAGTTACTTCACTAATTGGTGGCAATGGAGCAGGTAAGAGTACTTTGCTATCTATAATTAGCAGATTACTTTGTCATGATGGGGGTATTGTGTTGGTTGATGAAAAAAATGTAGCCGACTACAAAAGCAAAATGCTCGCACAGCGTCTGTCCATATTGAAACAATCTAATCATGTGAGGCTTAAGCTTACTGTTAGGGAACTTGTGTCATTCGGGCGATTTCCTTATTCACAA
>JAAYFB010000031.1 GCA_012728465.1 Proteiniphilum sp.
AATGCCAAACGCCCTATTCAACCTAAGTCTAACACAAATGCTATTGGATTGGATAAAAGCAAAATGAGATATGGAGCAAATTTAGGCCTATCCCTTAGCAGAAATTACTCCTCTATTAATATTGGACCTCAAATTGGGTATCAAGCTAGCCCTTATTTTATGTTTGGCTTAGGTGTGCAATATAATTACAACAAAGTACGTGGATACAGATATAATAATTCCACATTGTATAAAAATAATTTAATAGGGGCTAATGCTTTTGGATATTTTTATCCAATGAGGTTTATAACAATATTTGCTCAACCTGAGATAAACTACTTTTGGTCGAATGTTATAGATGAAAACACAGGAGATATCAGTAGAAGTAATGGTCCAGCACCGTCAATGCTTGTAGGGGCAGGATTAAGACTTGGTCGTTCTCACATCACAGTGAATTATGATTTGGTACAACATACAAATTCACCATACAGCGATAATGTATTTCTAGGTATATCAGTATTCTTTTAATTTTAATGATGATGCGATGGTTATCTAAGCACAATGTCTTTCACGACATCCATCCCCGCTTGCTCATTTATGCGGTCAATAAGATTTTGTTTACTCATAAGCAACTCGGCTCGCAAAACTGACGAGGTTAGTTGCACAAAAAGTACATTTCGCCTAAAATATAAATTTTTAGTATATTGAGATACTCCTTCGCCAAGTAGTTCTTTCCATGCAGATATAGCTCTATGCTCGGCAAGTGATACTTTTATTTTAGGATTACGATCCATAAAGTCGGATAGCATATCCGAAACAGATATTGCATTCTTTTTACTAAACATTTATCTACCTTTTACTTTAGCCATTTATTAGTGTTATATCACCATCATTTACACTGTATATGTGATGATTGTTGCCTATTCTTTCAAGTATTTGATCAAATGACTCGCGATTAGTGTCAGAAATAAATATCTGACCAAACTCATCACTTGACACGAGCTTGACAATCTCCTCTACTCGCTTAGCATCCAATCTATCAAAAATATCGTCAAGTAATAGAATAGGTGTTTTATTACCTGCATTATGTAGATAGTTGAACTGAGCTAATTTAAGTGCTACAAAATATGTTTTGTTTTGTCCCTGAGATCCCACCTTTTTAATGGGATACCCGTCTAATAACATCTCCAGCTCATCACGGTGTACACCCGTTGTGGTGTGTCCTATAATCATCTCACGACGTCTGTTATCTTTAAGCATGGCAGCAAAGCTACCATCTTGTAATTGAGAATTATACTCAAATGACACATTCTCCTGCGAAGCACTAACACGTTTGTAATAATAATCGAATATTGGTGTGAATTGCTTTATGAAATTATGACGCTTATTGTATATAAGCTCTCCTTCTTCAACAAGTTGCTCTTCCCATATTTGTAGTAAAGTTGCATCTATCAAGTTATCATCGAGCTTTAATAGGGCATTACGTTGCTGCAATGCTTTATTATATCTGATTAATGATTGCATATACTCCTTATCGAATTGAGAGATAGCAATATCCATAAATTTGCGACGCTCTTCACTTCCTCCCTCTATTATTTCAATATCTGCAGGAGAAATCATTACTAATGGTATCTGACCAATATGTTCAGATAGTTTTTCATATTCCTTTTTGTCGCGCTTAAACTGTTTCTTTTGCCTCCTTCTAATTCCGCAATATATCTCAGTCATTTTATCAGTTTCATTTTGATATTTTCCTTGAATCATGCATACATCACTATTGTGATTTATAATTTGAGAATCAATGGGGTTAGTATAACTTTTGCAAAATGACAGATAATATACTGCATCAAGTAAGTTTGTCTTACCCATTCCATTATTTCCTACGAAACAATTTATTTTTGGGGAAAGATTAAGCTCTACTTGAGATAAGTTTTTATAGTTTATTATTGATAGATGCTTTAAAATCATTATTTATTTGTAGTTCACTGTTACTCAGCAATAATAAGTTGCTGAAGTTCTTCGGGATTGGTATTAATCTTTAATCGTCCCTCATGTGCAAAAGATATTTTACCCGTCTCTTCCGACACTATTATTACTTTTGCATCAGTTTCTTGAGATATCCCCAAACCAGCCCTATGTCTAAGCCCTAGGCTCTTAGGAATATTAGGATTCTGGGATATGGGAAGAATACATCCAGCAGCTTTTATCTTATTTCCCACCACTATCATTGCACCGTCGTGCAAGGGACTATTTTTAAAAAAAATATTTTCTATTAGCCTAGATGATACATCAGCATTAATTATCTCTCCCGTTTGTTCGTAAAGGTTAAGTTGTATGTCGCTTTGCACCACAATAAGTGCCCCAGTTTTGTTTTTTGCCATATTCATGCATGCTAGCACTATTGATGTTACATGTGCTACATCTTTACTATCTTTGTTGTTAGTAGATACAAATATTTTTGCCAAGAAGCTCCATCCTTTTTTTGAGCCTAAAGACATAAGAAACCTCCTGATCTCATCCTGAAATAGAATAACAACAAGAACAAGTCCTGTACTTACAAACTGATTAAGAATGCTACCAAGCAAGGCCATCTTGAACACCCTAAAAACAAGAACCCAAATTGCAAGAAAAACAATCATACCGAAAAATAGAGGTCGCATTCCCGACTTCTTCACCATGCTGAACAAGTAATACATTAGCAATGCCACTAATATTACATCGATATAATCTTTTACGCTAAAATGTTGCAACATACGATTTTAAGTTATTCAGTATCACACGTTATTTAATTTTTCAAATATATTTATGCACTCTACTGCTTGTTTCACATCATGAACTCTTAAAATATTTGCACCCGATTGCAGTGCATACATATTCAATACACTCGTCCCATTCAGGCTATCAGCAGGCGTTGTATTCAGTAGTTTATGAATCATTGTCTTTCTAGAAATTCCTACTAAAAGAGGAAGTTCAAAGATATCAAAATATTTTATATTTGCCATCAGTTTATAGTTTTGGTCTAGTGTTTTACTAAATCCAAAACCAGGATCAATTATAACATCATTTATACCTAAGTGATTGAGTTTAGCCACTTTCTCAGAAAAGTAGTATAATATATCTCCTATAAAGTTATCATAATTAGTATGTTGCTGCATAGTTTGAGGTGTACCACGCATGTGCATAAGTATGTAAGGCACATTTAGCTTAGCAATAGTTTCGAACATATTATCATCAATTTGACCACCCGATATATCGTTTATCAAATCTGCACCCAGCTCTTCTACAGCCACTTGGGCAACTCGAGAATAGAAAGTATCGATAGAGATTATTGCTTGGGGAAATTTTCCACGAATCTCTTTCACTATTGGTGTTATTCTCTTCAACTCCTCATCTGGACTTAGCATTGTAGATGTTGGAGACGTAGATTGTCCTCCCACATCAATTATTGTTCCACCTTCAGATATTATTTTCTCTGCTTGCTCAATTGCATCTGTTAAGGTACTATTTCTACTACCCGCATAAAATGAATCGGGCGTAATATTCAATATCCCCATAACTATGGGGGTATGCAGGTCTAGCAATTTGCCTTTTATATTTATGTATCTTCTCAAAACACTAAAAACATTAAACAGCACAACTATTCAAATAGTTTGCTTTGAATTTCATTATACTCTACTCCCCGCGAAGCTTTTAATTATAATTCTAGTTGTAATACTATACGAATAAAAAGGTGACAAACTACAGCTACAATTTAGAATTAGGATCTCGCTCTAAATAATCAATAGTGTAATGCAAGCCTCTACTCTCTTTCCGTGCCATAGCTTGCTTTATTACCAAATACCCAACCTTAATGATGTTGCGCAATTCACATATCTCTTTTGACACCACAGAGCGTTGAAACAGATCTTCTGTTTCGCGATATAATATGTTTAGCCTATCCATAGCTCTCTTCAAACGTATGTCCGACCTAACTATACCAACGTATGATGACATAATCTGCCCCACCTCCTTGTAGCTTTGGGTGATTAGCACCATCTCCTCAGGCAATGAGGTTCCTTCGTCATTCCATTCAGGTATATCGTCTCGAAAAGAGTATTTTTTGAAAATAGGAGTAGAGTGATTTGCAGCCAAATCAGCAAACACTACGGCCTCAATAAGGGAGTTCGAGGCTAATCGATTGGCACCATGTAGCCCCGTAAGCGAACACTCACCATTTGCATAAAGTCTGCTAATGGATGTTTGCCCATCCATATTGACTTTAATGCCTCCACACAGATAGTGGGCAGCAGGTGCCACAGGTATCATCTCCTTAGTTATATCAAGCCCATACTCTAGGCATTTATTATAAATTGTTGGGAATTGTTTTTTGGTTTCTTCTGCCTCTTTGTGTGTTACGTCAAGAAACACATGGTCGTCTCCCCTATGTTTCATCTCTGTGTCAATTGCACGTGCTACTATATCACGCGGTGCAAGCGAAAGTCTTGAATCATATTTATGCATAAACTCTTTCCCATCTTTGGTTTTAAGTATGCCACCATAGCCTCTCATAGCCTCCGTTATTAAAAATGATGGATGTATGCCAGGTTTATATAAGGCTGTGGGATGAAATTGAACAAACTCCATTCCCTTAATTACACCCTTTGCTCTTGCAACCATTGCAATGCCATCGCCAGTGGCCACAGTAGGATTTGTCGTTGTTTGATATGCACACCCTATTCCACCCGATGCCATCATTGTTACTCGAGCTAAAAAAGTATGTACAATCTCAGTATGCAGATCAAGGATGTAAGCTCCATAACACTCTATATCGGTTGTAGAGTGTGTAATAATTTCACCCAGATGGTGTTGAGTGAGCACCTCTATTGCAAAGTGATTGTCATAAACGTCAATATTAGGATTTTTCCGAATGGCATCTATCAAACTAGTTTGAATTTCCATTCCTGTATTATCTTTGTGATGTAGAATTCTAAATTCGGAATGCCCTCCTTCCTTATGCAAGTCAAAGTATCCATCTTCATCTCTGTCGAAGTTTACTCCCCACTCTACTAATTCAAGAATTTGCTTCGGAGCATCTTTTACAACTTGCTCCACAACAGTTCTATTGCACAATCCAGCTCCTGCATCTAAAGTATCATCAATATGCTTCTCAAAGTTATCCCAAGGATTTGTTACAGATGCTATTCCTCCTTGTGCATAAAAAGTATTTCCATCCTCTAGTTTCGTCTTAGCAACTAATGCCACCTTACCATATTTTGCCACCTTCAGTGCATAGCTCATTCCAGCTATTCCCGACCCAATGATTAAGAAATCGTATTTGTAAACTATTTTCTGTTTCATATCTTTTAATTCAGTACAAAAATAATCATTTATGATGGATAAAATTGTTTTTTATAATTATGTAGCCTCAATGTGATGTAAAGCTGTCATATTATCGTTATCCACGATTTAATAGAAGCACAATTTATGTGATAAACTAGAACCTGTTTCATACACTTTGTATAGCATGAACAAAGTGTATGAAATATTATAGTTAAATACGCCCTAACTGTTTGATATGAGCAATAAAAACATTATTTTGTGTGAGAATTAGAGGTTTAGGTTAATTTAAAAACGTTTTTACGATGAAACATTTATTACTCACAAACATGATCTTGTTATTGTTTGCCTCTTTACCCTTAATGAGTAAACAAAACTATACAGAACAAATGCCCCTTACACTGCGTGGCAGAATTGTAGCTAGTGACACACAAAATCCCCTAAGTAATGCTAGCGTCACAGTCAAAGGTCTTAATGCATCAAGCGTAAGCAATCAGGATGGATATTTTATACTTAGGATTCCAGAATCTGCTAAAAATTCAACTTTAATTATCAGATACGTTGGCTACGAAAACGTC